>JANXYD010000309.1 GCA_025350265.1 Hyphomicrobiaceae bacterium
CGTACGAGCTACGCGGCCACGGGGCCGTAAGTGGCGCAGGGCCTCGACGCTACAACGCAGCTGAAACAGCACGCGCTGTTGCAAACCAGGTAATAGGGTGGCGTCGAGAAACAAACGCAATCAACAGCAGAGCGCGGCGGACGCCGCACATAGACGACCGGCCCGTCGGCGAGACGGGTCTCGCAGACCACAGGCCATGCCGCGCTCTGCTCCCCGCATTTCATCAACGGCACGATCGCTGAGATCGGGGCCGCCAAAAGTGTTGATGGGGCATGAGGTGTCTTAACGAAGTTGCTTTCGGGCCAGCGTGGCGACTACGGCGGAAGAATAGCGATCAATCGACCGCTTGCGACCGCCTATACCGACACGCCCGCAATAGCCGACCATGTGCTTTAGTCAGCGATCGCTTGCCAGTCTCATTTCGGAGCCAGGATCATAATCATCTGGCGGCCTTCGAAACGTGGTTCCGACTCGACCTTTGCGATCAATTCAACGTCGGCCTTGACCCGCTTCAATACGTCCATGCCGAGCGACGTATGTGCCATCTCACGGCCCTTGAAACGCAACGTGATCTTGACTTTATCGCCTTCTTCGAAGAACCGTTTCACCGAGCGCATCTTGACGTCGTAGTCGTGATCATCGATGCCGGGACGCATCTTGATCTCTTTCAACTCGACGACTTTCTGCCGCTTCCTGGCTTCGGCTTGCTTCTTCTGCTCCTGGAATTTGAATTTGCCGTAGTCCATGATCTTGCACACGGGCGGCGCGGCATCGGGCGAAATTTCCACTAAGTCCAGCCCGAGTTCATGCGCTTTGACGCGCGCGTCGATTGTCGTAACGACGCCGACGTTGGTGCCGGTTTCATCGATCAGGCGTATTTCACGCACGCGGATGTGTTCGTTGATCCGCGGGCCGGCTGGTTCGCGCTCAGGCGCGGCTTTCATTGGACGGCGTATGTTGCATTCTCCATCAGTTGTTGCAGGGGGTTAGCTGAACACCCGTAACATCAGGCACCCATAACATGCTTCCACCCCGCCCGCGGGTGCGTGCAGGGTTACCACTGTTGCCAAAAAACGCCAGGAAAGGCGTTGTGTCAAGTTGATTGGACATCCCGCTGGGAAATGGTGGGGGGGAACGGGGGGGCAGCGACAGGATTAGCAGGCCGATTGCCCTTGCGCAGCGGGCAGCTTTGGGTGATGGCTCACCACGATTAAGTACGCCTCTCGGAGCTGCATTGGTTCAATGACCTCGCCGAACTCGCACGGACCGAAATTAAGCTACTCGCCTCAACTTGACGGTCTGCGAGCCATCTGCGTCATTTTTACGATGTTCAACCATCTGGATACAAAGCCGGTTTTCGTCAACGGAACTGTTGGCGTCGATGTATTCTTCGCTCTGAGCGGCTTCCTCATAACAGCCATTTTGCTCGACAGCGATTGGAGCGGCCTGCGTCAATTTTATATTCGCAGGTTTTTTCGCATCGCGCCTGTGTATTACTTCTGTCTCGCCGCGACGTTTGCCGCAACGCTGGCAATGCACCAACTGAAGATCGGCTTGTCCCGCATCGACCAACTCGCCGACGTGCTCATTCCGTCGCTTCTGATGTCGCGAGAACTGGCAAGCGCACCGACGCTGTTCGGTCATGCGTGGACGATCGGCATCGAGGAAAAATTCTACATCATCTGGCCGCTCATCTTTTTCGCCGCCAGAACCATCGGTGCCAGGATGGCACTCCTCCTAATGATATCGACGGCCTTTTTTCTTTGGGGGAATGCGGAGCTGTTTCGCGGATATGCCGGCATCGCTTTCGGATGCATGGCATCGATCCTTTATTTCAGAATGGGTTTCGTAGCCAACATCCACGTCGGCGCGATAGGTCTCGCGGCCGCATATCTTTTTTGCGGGACAATGGATGTCTGGTACAAAAACATCGCGATATCGGCTGCGTCCGCCCTCTTCATCCCGTCGCTGTTTGCAACGGTGTCGATCTATTCGCGTTGCCTTTCGCACCCGGGGCTGGCGTTCCTCGGCAAGCTGACATTTTCCATGTACATGCTCCACGTTCTTATATTCAACGCGGCCAAGTTGCTGGCTAAGAACGCGGGAGCGACCCACTGGACGCTGGTGTTCGCGATTGGGTACGCCAGCACGGTTGCGGCCGCCTGGATCGTCTATCGGTACATCGAGCATCCGCTCATTTTGTACGGGAGGCGCCGCGCGGCTGAGCAGGGGCCGCCTCGCCTGGAAGTGCTGGCCCATGTTGTGCCGCACGCTGTTGCCGTGAGCCCGCCAGAGGGCACTCGCATCAATAAATCAACCTGACCGCTACGCCGGAAGCACCGAAAGCAATCGCCTCAGGCTGAAGTTGCCGGCTCGGCCCACAGGTCATACTCGTCGGCGTGAACTACGTTCACTGACACCAGATCGCCAACGCTTACGCCGGTGGCACCGTTGAGAAACACGGTGCCGTCGATCTCTGGCGCATCCCAGGGTGACCTGCCGATGGCACCTTCATCGTCGACCTCGTCGATCAGCACCTGGAATTGCTTGCCGACCCGCGCAGCCATCAACTCGAACGACACCTTCTGCTGTGCCGCCATGAACCGGTGCCAGCGTTCTTCCTTGACCTCTTCGGCAACCGCCCCATCGATGGCGTTGGCGGTCGCGCCAGCGACCGGTTCGTATTTGAAGCAGCCGGCGCGGGCGATGCGGGCTTCGCCGACGAAATCCAGCAATTGCTGGAAGTCGTCTTCGGTTTCGCCTGGAAATCCAACAATGAATGTCGAGCGCAACGCGAGATCGGGACAGATGCTCCGCCATGACGCGATCCGCTTGAGCACTTTATCGTTGGACGCAGGCCGTTTCATTGCTTTCAAAATTCGAGGGCTGGCGTGCTGGAAGGGGATGTCCAGGTAGGGCAGGATTTTGCCCTCGGCCATCAACGGAATGACCTCGTCGACGTGGGGGTAGGGGTAGACATAGTGCAGCCGCACCCAGACGCCGAACGACCCGAGTTCCGCCGCCAAATCGTAGAATTTGGCGCGAATGTCGCGGCCCTGCCACGGGCTGGTCGCATACTTGAGATCGACGCCATATGCGCTGGTGTCTTGCGATATGACCAGCAATTCCTTGACGCCGGCGCGCACCAAGCGCTCGGCCTCGGCAATCACTTGATTGGTCGG
>JANXYD010000339.1 GCA_025350265.1 Hyphomicrobiaceae bacterium
TAAGATAAGACTCCGTTATTTGAAAAAGGCAATTCGCGGGCTCTTTACCATAATTTTTTAGTAACGCCTGACCATTATACATCAAACACCGGATCTGGTGTGAGGTTGGCGTTGTGTTTGTGTTACGCGGTATGCGTGCAAAATATCTGGGTTCGGTTATGCTGGCGCTGGCGAGCATGCTGGCTGCGAACAGCGCACAGGCAAAATTGCCCGGCGTGGTGCATTGCTACAACGACATCTGCCACCGCGTCCGCACGGTCGCTGAAACGGAAGCGCGCCGCGGCATCGTGGAACCGCTGGTCGCGTCGTTTTATGATTCGCCCGAGAAAGACCGCTTTAACCCGAGCTTGGAAACATCGTCGGGAACGCAATTTGAGCCCTACGCGGAAGATAACGCGGCGAGCCCTATTCATCCAGACGGCACCGTGCTGCTGATCTGGTCGCCGGTGACGCGCGGCGCGGCGATCATCCGCATCAACAACGCAGGTCCCTATTATCCGGGCCGCACGCTCGACGTGTCACGCGGCGTGGCGGAACGGCTGGGATTTTCCAACGGTGGCGTGATGCAGTTGCTGACGGTCGTCATATCGGCACCGAGCGAACCAGAAGCGCATTACGTGCGCGGCCGCGTGTATCCGAAAGTGCGCGGTTATCTCGGGAAATTCGAGAATATCGCGCTGGCGAGCTTTGTTGAACCCGTCGCGCGCCAGGCGTCATACGCAGCGCTGACACAGGCATCCGCCATCTCGTCGTCGGCACAGATCGCGCTCAACGTGACGGAGGATTATTTTCGGCTGAGCGAACTTGCCGTGGCGTTCCGCGCAGCACCAGCCGAAATAATGCCACCGCCCGATGCAGCCGACGTGGTTACCGCGCTGTACGAGGCCCCGGTCGCGAACGTCAGCGAGCCCCCCGTGCAGTTCGCATCCGGTACGCCTGACGACGGCGCGCTCGGCATGCGTTGGACGCCACCGCCGCGCACCGCTGCAAATACGTATCGATCGATGCCCTTCGATCTGCGAACGCCAACGACTGACCTCGGCGAGATGAGACAGCCGTAGTTGCGGCTACCAAAACGCCCGCGTTTTACCGATGCTGATCCGGTCGTCGCGGTGGGCCGACGCCGATAGCACCATGCCGAGGCCGAACATCAGCGTCAGCATCGACGTGCCGCCGTAGGAAATCAACGGCAACGGCACACCGACGACCGGCACGAGGCCCGTAACCATGCCGATATTGACGCTGACATGCAGCGCAAACATCGCGGCAACGCCGGCCGCCACCAAACGCGCGAACGGCGTGCGCGCACGATTGGCGATCACCAAAAGCGCACAGATCAGCACCGCATAAAGTGCGATCAGCCCCAATGCGCCGACAAAGCCCGTCTCTTCGGCAAACATCGTGAAGATGAAATCGGTGTGCTTCTCGGGCAGAAAATTGAGCTGGCTCTGCGTACCACCGAGAAAGCCGCGACCGTGCACGCCACCCGATCCCAGTGCGATCTTGGACTGGGCGATGTGATAGCCGGCACCGAGCGGATCGCTGTCGGGATCGAGAAACGTCAGCAGGCGGCGGCGCTGATAGTCCTTCAAATGCGGCCAGACGAGATGGCCGAAGCCGCCGGAGGCAATGGCACCAGAAATGAAATAGAAAGGCCGCACGCCGGCCAGAAACAGCAACGTGAGGCCGGTTGCGACGATCAATATCGCTGTGCCGAGATCGGGTTGCTTCAACACCAGCGCGGCCGGTGCCGCGATCATCGCCAAGGGTGTCAACAGCCACAACGGATGCGAAACCTTGTCGCGCGGCAACCACTGATAATAATGGGCCAACGCGACGACAAGGGCGATTTTCATCAATTCAGCTGGCTGGAGCGACGCCTCGCCGACGCCAAGCCATCGCCGCGCACCCAACTGCGACTGACCAATCAACGGCACCGCCACCAACATGGCCAGCACCAAGAGATAGAACGGGTTGGCGATCCGCATCCAGAACCGCAGCGGCATCAGCCCCACCCCGAGCATCAACGTGACGCCCAGCGCGGCACGCATCGCATGTTTAGCCGCCCACGGCTCGAACCGTCCGCCGGCCGTCGAATAGAGCGCCGCCACGCCCACCGCCGCGATGACCACAGCCAAGATCGGCAGCAGCCAATAGATTCGCAATAATTTGCCGGCAAGGGTCTGCGGCGGGCGTGACCGGTAGAACAAACTTGTCATTTCCGTTCACCCATCGCTTCCGGCGCGAGTGGGGGCGGGAGAGGCCAACGGTTGCGCGCCCGTCTGCAAGGCCCGCCGGGCCGTTGTGTCCCGCAGCGGATCGCGCTCCATGACCATATCCATGATCGCGCGCGAGACAGGCGCGGCAACCGCGCCACCACCGCCGCCATGTTCGACGACGGTGGCGAGGGCATAGCGCGGTGCCGATACCGGTGCGTAACCGACGAACAGCGCATGATCGCGCCGCGGCCAGGGGATATCCGCCTGCACGCTATCGCGCGACATGGAGTGCACTTGGGAAGTGCCTGTCTTGCCCGCCATCAGATAACCGCCGGCCTCGCCTTGCGCGCGCGCACCGGTGCCGCCATCCTCGTTGACGACTGCGGTCATGCCACGACGTACCGCAGCCAGCGCCGCTGCAGTGACCGCCAACGGGAGCACACGATCCGCACCGCCGCGTTGGATCAGTGACGGCGTAATTTCCAGGCCGGACGCCAGCCGCGCGGTCATGACCGCAAGCTGGAGCGGCGTGGCAAGCACATATCCTTGCCCGATGCCGGCAAGGATGGTTTCCCCGCCAAGCCAACCCCGGCCAAAGCGGCCGCGCTTCCAATCGTGATCAGGAATGAGCCCGGCCTTCGCCTCGGTTATCCCCGCGTTATGCAGCACACCGAGCCCCAGTTTACGCGCCATCGACGCCATCGCCTCGATCCCCACGCGCCGCGCCAATTCGTAGAAATAGCAGTCGCAGCTTTCACGCAGCGCCTTGTGCAAATCGCAACTTTCATGCCCCGAACGGCGCCAGCAGCGATACCGCTGGCCGTAGTATTCAAACGTTCCGTCACACGGCAGCCGTTCCTTGGTGTCGACCTTGCCACCGTCGAGTGCGGCCAGTGCCGTCACCATCTTGAACGTCGATCCCGGCGGATAAAGGCCACGCACGGCGCGATTGTTGAGCGGATCGTCGGCGGCGTTCTGCAGCTTGGCCCAGTCGGCGGCATCCGCAGCACTGGCCACCGCGTTCGGATCGAAGCCGGGTGTCGACACCATCGCCAGCACGTCGCCCGAGCGCACGCCGATCACGACAGTTGATGCCCTGCGGAAACCATCGAGCCTGCCCATGATGCGGCTCTGCAAATCCGTATCGATCGTCAGCGTCACGTCGCGGCCAGGCCGGGGGTCTAACTGGTCGATGATGCGAACCACACGACCGCGCGCGTCGACCTCGGTGGTGACGCTGCCGGCCTTACCGCGCAATTCATCCTCAAGCCCGCGCTCTACACCCGCGCGGCCAACCCGCATGCCGGGCAAACGCAAAACCGGCTTGTCGTTCATGGCACGCCGTTCGACCGCGCCGATGTAGCCGAGCACATGCCCCATCGCGGGACCGAAAAAATACTGGCGCTTACCTGCAGGCTCGGTACGCACACCCGGCAACACCGGCGCATTGAGATTGATTTCCGCGAGCCGCTCCCAGCTCAGGTCTTGCGCGAGCACGATGGCGATATGCGGAGATTGTCGGCGTGCGCGCTGCACAACGCGCTCGATGTCGTCGAACGACAACGGCTCGATGCGTTGGAAACGCTGTAAGACCAGGCGCAAATTGCGCGCGATGGACGGTACGACGACGGCGCGGAAACCTTCGGAGTTGGCGGCCAGCACGTTGCCGTCGCGATCGAGGATGCGGCCACGTTGCGGGGCCAACACCTCGACGCTGATCCGGTTCTCGTCAGCCAGCAGCGCGTAGCGGTTTCCCTCCGTGACTTGCAGATGGTAAAGCCGCGCACCGATCGCGCCGAAGATGCCGAGTTGGATCGCACCGAGCACGAACGCGCGGCGCGAAAAATAATCTGGTACGTCGGGATTTGGCAGGACGGTCTCGGGCATTGGCGGTCAATCCCCGCGCGCGAACAAGGGCCGACCATCGACCATCGGCCAGAAGCCGTCGACTACCGACAACAATGACGCGAGGACCGGATAGGCACAGGCCGCCGCCACCACCGCTTCGCCGACTGAGCGCCACGGCGGCCATTGCCAGCGGGCGAGCGACGTGACGATGGCGACCAGAGTTGCCGCCAAAAATAACGTCAGCACCAGGAACATGAAATTGCGAAAGCGCCCGGGATGGACGCGGGACTGGCGCGCGAGGCGGCCCGCCAACCCCGCGATCAGCGCGGCAGCCGCCCAGACACCGAGCGGCCCGTGTGTCAGAACATCAAGCAGCAACCCCAGGCCGAACACCACCAGCGCCGGCATCAGGCGCGGCCGGCGGAGGCTCCAGAAATAAATCGCGCCGAGACTTAAAAGCGCAAGCGCCGGTTCGAACCATGCAGGACCGCCCCATGGCAAGATCGCCAACAGAACCAGCAGGAATACTGAAAATGCCGGCAGCGGCCGCAGCATACTCGACCTCATCGCGCGAGCCCCCCCTCGGCGCTCGTCGGCCAACTCGGTGTCAAGCGTTTGCTGAGACTGGCGCGCGTTTCGGCCGCCTGCTCGTCGTCGGCGAGGGTGGCCGCGAGCGAGTCAAAAAACAGCACACTGATATAATCAACACGCTCCAGCCTCGCGGCCGGTTCGATCAGTAGCACGTCACCGGTATCGACGACGGTGCCGACACGCAGTCCACGGGGATAAAGGCCGCCTACGCCGGATGTAAACACCTCGTCACCGGGCTTGATTATGGCGCCGGTTTGCAAATAGGCGATCTTGGGCAACGGCGCGTTGTCGCCTTGCATCACTGCGCGAACAGCCTCGGCCCCGATGATGACGGGGATGCGGCTGTTGTAGTCGGTGAGCAGCAGTAAGCGCGCACTGCGCGTGCCGGCGGCGGCGACACGGCCGACCAGGCCCTGCGCGCTCATGACGGGATACCCCGGCCGCACACCGTGGTCGCGACCGGCATCCAGCAATGCCCCGCGCACGAACGGGCCACTCGCGGCGGTGACGATGCGTGCCGTCACGAATGCCAGTTTCGGTTCCTCGACGACACGCGCCAAGTCGTTCAATGCCACGGCTTGGCGCTCCAGCGCTTGTGCGCGTGCCTGCCAGCCTTTCAGCCGATCGTTTTCCTCGCGCAGACGAATGTGCTCAGACGCCAGCGATTGCCACTCGCTCAAATCGCGCGCGGTAAGAACAACGGGTGTGATGACCGCCGTCGCCAGCCGCAAAACCGGGCTCAAGCCGTCCTGCACATTGGTCCTGACGGCAACCGTCACCGGCAGGTCGAACTTGTCCATCGCGGTCAGCGTCAACGACACGACGATCAATCCGCCGAACACCATGGCGTCGTGTGCACGCTTGCGCGCGCCGGTCGGCCAGAACGTTGCACGCCGAAAGACGTCGGGTTGCAAAAGCTTACTCATAGTCGACCGACACCGAGGCTGGATGCATCACAACAAGGGCGATCGTTCAAAGCATTCTCCCCCTCGGCGAGTTTGATCACGGCTTGATCAACAGATGTTCGCGCTCGGCGAATTGGTCGAGAACTTTGCGCGTCCCCTCGATCACGCAATGCATCGGGTTCGGCGGCACAATGAACGTGACACCGATGCGCCGCGAGAGTTCCTGATCAAGCCGGTCGAGCAACGCGCCGCCGCCGGTCAGATAAATGCCGCGTTCGCAGATGTCGGTCGACACTTCCGGCGGCAGTTCCTCCAAGGAGCGCTGAATGAATTCGGACAGCTCGTCGATCGGCTGCGTCAAGGCATCGGCGATGTCGTGCGGTCCGAGGATCGCACTTTTCGGCCGACCCTGACGTAGATCACGACCGC
>JANXYD010000404.1 GCA_025350265.1 Hyphomicrobiaceae bacterium
CCAACGACGGCGGCGATATCCTCATTCACGCTCCACAGAGCACCCGCGATTGCCAGCGCCCAAGGTGCCTCGGTCAAAGCCGGTATTGAGCGTCCGCCGATAAACGTTGCGACGGCTTCGACCGCCGCCATGCTGCGGGTCAGTTGCCGCTGTTCGGAGCCCCGCCAGAGTTCGTGCGCCAGTATCGCCTCGCCCAAAGCATGTTCCAGCCAGATGCGGCGGCGCTGCAGCAGCGTGTCGCGTGCGTGTTGCAAAACCAGCGCGCCGGTCATGGCAATGGCAGGCACGGCAAGGAGAGGCGTTAATTCAGACAATGCAGCGTGGGCAAGTTGAGCATCGATCAACCGTGCCAGGGCATAGAGCGCAATTATCCAGAGGCCAGCCATGACGCCGGATATGACGCAGCCAGCGGCGAAACTGCGCGCGAGGGCTCGGAAATAGGGCTGACACAAACGCATCGGTGCTTCACGTCTACGCACTGGAACACAGGCCGCGACGAAGGAACCGCCGCGACGAGCCACACGATCGCACGAGAAGCTAAACCAAATCTGAAAATCCGACCGACATCAGAATATTAATCGCGTCTTCATCATTTGAGGTCTTTCCACCTTCACGCCGGATCACTCAATAGCTGCGCGGCAAGCCAAGGACATGCTGCGCCACATAGGCCAGCACCATGTTTGTCGAGATCGGAGCGGTCTGGTAGAGGCGCGTTTCGCGCCACTTGCGCTCGATGCCATATTCGCGCGCATAACCGAAGCCGCCGAATGTTTGCAGGCACGCTTCGGCAGCCTTCCAGGAAGCGTCCGCGGCCAGCATTTTTCCCATGTTGGCCTCGGGCCCGCAATCGCGGCCAGCCTCGAACAGGGCGGCGGCCTTCTGCACCAGCAATTCGGCGGCGATCAGGTCGGCGTGCGACCGCGCGATCGGGAACTGCACACCTTGGTTCTGGCCGATCGGGCGTCCGAACACCACGCGTTCCCCAGCATATTCGACGGCCCGTTTAATGAAATACCGCGCGTCGCCGAGACACTCCGAAGCAATCAAAATGCGTTCGGCATTCATGCTGTCGACGATATAGCGGAATCCCCGGCCCTCGACGCCGATCAGATTTTCAGCGGGGATTTCGAGGTTGTCGAAAAACACCTCGCAGGAGTTGTGGTTCAGCATCGCGTCGATAGGCTTGATGTGGACCGACTTGCCTTTCACCTCGCGTAGATCGACCAGAAACACCGACAGTCCGTCTGACCGCTTTTTGACCTGATCGGGCGGCGTCGTCCGGGCCAACAGCAACATCAGGTCCGAATGCAGCGCGCGGCTGGTCCATACCTTCTGGCCGTTGACGATATAGCGGTCGTTGCCTTTTTTCTCTGCGCGGGTTTTGAGCTGGGTGGTATCAGACCCCGTTGTCGGTTCGGTGACGCCGAACGCCTGCAGCCGCAGCGCGCCGGAGGCGATGCCGGGCAAGTATTTTGCTTTTTGCGCGTCGTTACCGTGTTTGAGGACAGTGCCCATCGTATACATCTGTGCATGACAGGCAGCTGCGTTGCAGCCGGTTTGATGGATCGTCTCCAGAATAGCGCAGGCCGCGGACAACGGCAGTCCCGCGCCGCCATAGGCTTCCGGCACCAGCGCGCCGAGATAACCAGCCTTGGTCAGCGCCTCGACGAACGCCGTCGGGTAGGCCGCGTCGTGATCCAGCTTGACCCAATAGTCGTTGGGGAAGGCGGCGCAGACAGCGCGAACACCATCGCGGATGTCGTCCCACTGGCGCTCCAGCGGCATTTGCAGGGGCGACGACGGGGATGTGGTGTCGGTGTTCATCGGGTTCTCGCTGTATTCTTCGGGATCTCGCGGCCTTTCGATTGTCCGCACGGAGCTTCTCATACTGCAAAATCGACGCTGACCGTGACGATTTTTCCTGATGCCCTTGGTTCGGCTCAGGCGCATGATTATCTGCGACGCAGGAGGCTTTCAGTCATGATCGATACGACGACACCCAAGGGTAAATTGATTGATGCTGCGCTCAAGCTCGCGGAAACCCGCAGCTGGGCTGATATTTCCTTGCTTGAAATCGCCGATGCGGCGCACCTTCCGCTCGACGAAGTGCGGCGTGCGTTCGGATCGCGCAGCCAATTGCTGGCAGCCTTCATGCGGATGATCGATGACGAGGTGCTCAAGCGCGCGCCCACCAAAGTGGCTGAAGACGGTCGGCGCGATGCACTGTTCGAAGTGATCATGAGCCGATTGGAGGCGCTGCAACCCTACAAGTTGGCGTTGCGGTCGATCGCCAAGGCACCCCCCGCCGACAGTTCGCTCATCATGCCCTATCTCAACACCCAACGCTGGATGCTGACGGCGGCGGGCATCAATGCGGATGGTGTTTCCGGTTTGGTGCGGACCGGCGGGCTCGGCTCGCTCTACGCGTCGGTCTTCCGCACGTGGCTGGATGACGACGATCCCGGGCACGCGCGCACCATGGCCGCACTCGACCGGCGGTTGCGGCGGAGCGAAAGTGCGATCCGCTCGTTCGACGATACGGTTTCCGGAGTTCGCCGCATCGCGACCGATCTGCCAAATGTCATCGCGGAAACAGTAGGTTCTATTTTTAAGCGTGGCCAGACGGCATCCGCGACACCACCGCCTACAGATCGCGATCCTGGTACTTCCGGGATGGTGTAGCCTCAAGGCTTCGGGGCGTCCGGTTGTTTGAGCGGGTGCGCGTTGGCGAAAGCCGAATGTTCCATGCAGCGCGCGTGGATGCGAGCGACGGTGGGCAGCGCTTCCATCGTGCCGCCGAAAAAGCCGAACCCGATCACCTGGCTTGCAAGGCAGACGTCGGCGAGCGTGATCTGATCGCCGTGGCAATAGAGGCCGGTGGCTTTGTCCTTCGCTATATGCCCTTCCATCGCCGCCAGCGCACCGCCCATCCAGTGGCGCGACCATTGCTGGCGCGCTGGTTCGCTGATGTGCAAGTCGTGTTCGAGGTAGTGCCGCACGCGCGGCGTCACCAGCGGATGCCCATCGGCAACGGCGATCTGCGCCAACGCACGAACGCGCGCGCGTCCCACCGCATCGGTGGGAAGCAAGGCCGGTTGCGGTTGGACTTCGTCGAGATATTCCAAGATGGCCATGGATTGGAACAGCACCTGTCCATCGTCGAGAACCAACGCGGGCACGACCATTTGCGGGTTTACAGCCTTGAACTCCGGCCGCGCCTGATGGCCTGCCAACAGGTCGACGACGTGATTTTCAGTTTTGATGCCTTTGAGGTTGAGCGCAATGCGCACGCGCAGCGTAGCCAGCGAGCGCCAGAACGTGAAAAGCTGCATGGGAGACCACTCCAGATTGCCGTTGGCATGCAGCATCGGCGTTAGCTGATGAAAGTGCAATCGCGTGGCTGGGATAACCGCATCATGAATTCTGATCCAGCACAGCACGACTCGTTATTTCCAGCCGCTCGAGCCAAGGCCTAGGCTTCCCTCGCCAGATAGTTACCGCGCAAACGCCCCTTTGTTTTGTCGTGCTTATGCGCAACAGTCCGGCTTCAGGATGCCGACGCCGAGACAGCCACGGATCAACCGAGGCGTCAGACAACAAGAAACCGGGAGGAACCTTCATGACAATCCAACGCAGGACAATGCTCAAGGGCTTGGCTGCAGCAGGTGTGGCTGGCGCGGCCGCGCCGTTCGAAATGGCGGCTCCTGCATTGGCGCAAGGCGCGCCATTCAAGATCGGCCTGATGACGGTCAAGACTGGCCCGCTGGCGCAAGGCGGCATCCAGATGGAGCAGGGCCTGCTGACCTTCTTGAAAGAGAAGAACAACACGTTGGCTGGCCGCAAAGTCGAACTGGTCGTTGCTGATACCGGCGGCAACCCCGCAGGCGCCAAGACCAAGGCGCAGGAGCTGGTCGAACGTGAAAAGGTCAATGTCATTCTCGGACCGCTGGCGGCGTTCGAATTGCTCGCCATCACCGATTACATTTTGCAGACCAAAACACCGTTGGTCGCAGTCGCTGCCGCCGAAGATGTGACACAGCGCAAGGCCAACCCCTACATTATCAGGCCCACCACGACGTCGGCGCAGTGTTGCCACGTGATGGCCGACTACGCGCTGAAGGAATTGAAGTTCAGGCGCGCCGCCACGATCTCCGAAGACTTCGCGTTCGGTCACGAACAGATGGGCGGTTTCCAGCGCGTGTTCGAGGAGGGCGGCGGCAAGGTCGTGAAGAAGCTGTGGCCGCCGTTGGTGACGCCCGATTACACGCCGTTTATCGCGCAGATTGGCAATGTCGATGTCGTGTTCTCCGGTTTCGCTGGATCGAACCCGGTCAAGTTCATGCGCGCGTATGCCGATCTCGGATTGCACGGCAAGACGCCGCTGATGGGCGGTTGGACGTTCTTGGACGACGCGCTGCTGAAAAGCCTCGGCGACGAAGCACTCGGCGTCTTGTCGGGCGCGACCTATTCGGCAACCTATGAATCAGAGAGCAATAAGCGCTTCGTGGCCGCGATGCAGAAAGATTACAGCTCGCTGCCCGGTGGCTATGCGTCGGGCATGTACATCGGCGGCATGTGCGTGGAAAGTGCGCTGGCGCTCGCCGGTGACAAATCGAGCGACGGCACCGCCTTCGCCGAGGTGCTGCACAAGATCAAGATGGAAGATACGCCGCGCGGACCCTTCACCATCGATCATCTCGGCAATGCTGTGGGTGCGGTGTTCGTGCGCCGCTGCGAAAGGAAAGACGGACAATTGGTCAATACCGTGATCAAGACCTATCCCAACGTCAGCCAGTTCTGGACCTATCCCGAGGACGAGTTCCTGAAGAGCCCGGTCTATACGCGCGACTTCCCGGTTTCGAAGAACCTGGAAAATTGAGCGAACAAAAGCATCGGAACGGCGCGAACGCGCATCAGGACTGCAATCATGAACCTGTGGCTGGTTCTGGCCATCAACAGCGTGACGCTCGGCGGATTGCTTTTCCTGTTGTCCGCCGGGTTCTCGCTCATTTTCGGATTGATGCGCATCCCCAATCTCATGCACGGCTCGTTCTTCATGCTGGGCGCATACATGGGATCGGCGTTTCTCAAGCAGGGACTAGGTTTCTGGCCGGCGGCGCTGGCGAGTGCAATCGGCATGGCGGTGCTTGGAGGGCTGGTCGAACGGCTGTTGTTGCGACGGCTGGCGGGACAGGAACTGGCGCAGGTGTTGTTGACGCTGGGGATGTCGTTCATCATCGCTGACGCATGCCTGATGATCTGGACCGGCGATCCCATTCAGCCGGCGACGCCGCCGGATCTGCGGGGTGCCGTGACGACGGCGGGATTGGTGTTTCCGATCTACCGCATCGCGATCGTCGGCGTCGCGGTGGCAATGGCTGTGGCGTTGTGGCTGCTGATTGATCGCACACGGATCGGCGCGATGATCCGCGCGGGCGTCGATGATGCGCCGATCGCGCGGGTTGTCGGTATCAAGGTGTCGCAACTGTTCACGCTGGTTTTTTGTCTGGGAGCGGCACTGGCGGCGTTCGCAGGCGTGGTCGGGTCGCCGTATCTGTCGATCTATCCGGGCCTTGATGCGGAGATGCTGCCGTTGGCGTTGATCGTTGTCATTCTGGGTGGTGCCGGCAGTTTGCTCGGGGCGTTGCTGGGAAGTTTCATCATCGGCTTTCTCTACAACTTCGGGCAGGCGCTGTTTCCCGATCTCGCCTACGTGATTCTGTTTGTGCCGATGGTGCTGGTGCTGGTGCTGCGGCCGCAGGGCTTGTTCGGAAGGGCCGCGTTATGAAACGCCGCTTGCCCAGCATGACAGCAGCTCTTGTCGTCGTCGCCGCCATGGCGACGCTGCCACTCTGGTTGGCGAATACCTACTATATCAATGTCGCCAGCCAGATCCTGTTCTGGGCCATCTTCGCGCTTGGCCTCAACGTGCTGGTTGGTTATGCGGGCCTGACGTCGCTCGGGCATGCGGCGCTATTCGCGATGTCCGGCTATACGGCGGCGATCGTGGTGACGGCGGGCGGTGCCCATTTGCTGGGCGCGGTGGCAGCCATCGCGATGACGGTGGCGACGGCCGCGGTCTTCGCCGTGCTGGCATTGCGCGCCACCGGTATCGGCTTCCTGATGATCACCTTGGCGTTGGGCCAGATTGTGTGGGGCATTGCCTATCGCTGGGCCGCGCTCACCAACGGCGACAACGGCATCAACTTTAAAACCCGGCCGCAGCCGTTCGGCATCGATCTCACGTCGGCGCCGGCGTTCTATTACGCCGTGTTGCTGGTGTTTCTGACGGCCGTCATGACGATGGCGGTGTTCGTGCGATCGCCGTTGGGAGCGGCCGTGCGCGGCACGCGCGATCAGCCCCGCCGGATGACGGCGCTCGGCTATAACGTGTGGCTGGTGCGGTTCGCGGCGTTTCTGCTGTCCGGATTCTGGACGGCGGTCGCGGGGCTGCTGTTTCTCTACTACAACCAATTCATAAGCCCGCAGGTAGCGGCGTTGCAAACGTCCGCCGAAGCCCTGTTGATGGTCATTTCCGGTGGCACGGCGACTATTCTCGGCCCCATCGCGGGCGCGGCAATCGTGGTCGTCATGAAGACGGTGGTCAGCGCCTACGTCGAGCGCTGGAACATGGTGCTTGGCATCATCTTCGTGCTCATTATCAGTTTCATGCCGGACGGATTGGTGCCCGGCATCAGCCGACTGGTACGGTCGATGTGGCCGCAACGTCGAAGCAATGTGACCGGCGAGCGAGCGGCAAAAGCAGCAAGTGAGGCGCGGCCATGAGCGCGCTCGTTGTCAAGGACCTGACAAAGTCGTTCGGTGGCTTGCGCGTGACGCGCGGCGTCAATCTCGACGTCGCGGAGGGCGAGCGGCACCTGATCCTCGGACCGAACGGCGCCGGCAAAACGACGCTGTTCAACTTGATAACTGGCGACTTTCTGCCCGATAGCGGCAGCGTGATGCTGCAGGGTCGCGACATCACCCGCGCCCCCGCCCGCCAGCGCGCGCACCTTGGTTTGGGGCGCACCTATCAGATCATCACCCTGTTCGGCCGCGACACGATTTTGCGCAACGTGACGCTGGCCGCGTTGGGGTTGTCGTTGCGACGCTGGAACCCGTTCGTCAATCTCGACGCCCAAGCCGATCTGGAAGCCAGCGCCATGGCGGCACTTGCGCGTGTCGGGCTATCACATGCAGCCCACAGGCTGCTGGGCGAGACGTCCTACGGCGAGCGCCGACGTGTTGAAATCGCGATGGCGCTGGTGCAGGCACCGAAAGTGCTGTTGCTCGACGAACCGTTTGCCGGGCTTTCTGTGGACGAGCGCCGCGATGTCCAAAAACTGCTCATGTCGATGCCGCGCGACATTACGATGGTGATGATCGAGCACGACATGGACGTGGCGCTGGATTTTGCCGACCGCATCACGCTGCTGAATTTTGGCGAGGTGGTGGTGCAGGGTACGCGCGCGGAGATCGTGGCGGATCCCAGAACCAGGGAGGTGTATCTTGGCAGTTGATGCACTGCGACTTGATGGCGTGCACGCCTATTACGGCGACAGCCATGTGCTTCACGGGGTCAGCCTGGTGTGCGGCGAGGGTCGGCTGCTGGGCCTTCTCGGCCGCAACGGTGCGGGTAAATCAACGTGCATGGCGGCCATCGTCGGGTTGCTGTCGCCCAAGCGCGGCACGGTCGCCTTGTTCGGCCGCGAGATTGGCGGCTTGCCACCGGAGCGCATTTCAGCCCACGGCATTGCGTTGGTGCCGCAGGGCCGGCGGGTCTTTCGCAGCCTGACCGTGCGGGAGAATCTGGAAGTCGCCGCGCAAAAACCACGCGGCGATCAGTTGCGGCCGTGGTCGGTAAGTCGCGTGTTCGAGACCTTTCCGAAATTAGGTGAGCGACGGGCGCAATATGCCGGATCACTGTCCGGCGGCGAGCAACAGATGCTTGCCATCGGCCGTGCCGTCATGGGAAATCCGCGGT
>JANXYD010000479.1 GCA_025350265.1 Hyphomicrobiaceae bacterium
GCCAAGCGTCTCTTGCTGCTCACCGACGTCGCCGGTGTGCTGGACAAAGACAAAAAGCTGATCCCCGATCTCACGATCGACGAAGCCCGCGCCATGATCCGAGACGGCACCATTTCCGGTGGCATGATCCCGAAGATCGAGGGCTGCATCGAGGTGGTAGAGGCCGGCGTCGAAGCCGTCGTCATCATCGACGGCCGCGTCCCGCATTGCGTGCTGCTCGAATTGTTCACCGAGCACGGCGTCGGCACCATCGTGCGGCAAAAACGCGAAAAGGCGTCGCCGACGCGCAGACCGACGATGAATAGTCCTTAACCTTGGCGGCCACTCCGCCTTGAGAAATAGAGCGAGTGCTGCCCGGTTGCGTAAGCAAAACACCTCGCGCCGCACCTTCTCCACTTCTCCCAAGCCACCCCCGCGCCGTCATTCGCCAGCTCGGCGGCACGATTGTCCCGGCGAAAAAGCAAGACCTGGGGACGACCGTGACCATGCGGCTACCGCGCCTCGTTGCCATGCCTGAGATTGCGCCGCCACTTGCCGCGTGATGCAGCGTCTGGGCAGGTTGCTCAGCAGGGACGGCCGGCGGGGACCCAAGCGAGTTGTCGACGGTATTCGGATTGCTCTCGACGTCGGTACGCATTCCATGCGGACTTTATTTCGATCGCCGACGCTGGCGTGATTTTCCGAACCAACCCAGTGTTCGTCCCGGAAACCGAAGTGCCACTTCGGCGCCGAGGTTATCCGGGACCTTGGCCGCTCCACACTAGAAGAACCATTGGGAGCCATCTCGACAGGTCAAGATCCCGGATATTTTTCGCAGCGAGGGCCGCGCAAAATTCCGGAACGACGGCGTTTGGCTTGCAGGGGTGCAACCGCTCACGTGCGCCGCCACTCCGCCACACCCCTTGCCGCCAGCTGCGGGCAAACCTATACGTCGCCGACACTCACCCGAGCGCGCGCCATGCATCATTTCAACTATCGTAACGGCCAGCTGTTCGCCGAGGACGCAGCCGTTGTTGCGATCGCCGAAGCCGTCGGCACGCCCGTCTATATCTATTCCGCCGCCACGCTGACGCGCCATTATCAGGTGTTCGCCCGCGCGGTCGGCGCACCGAAGCATCGCGTGTTCTACGCCATGAAAGCCAACAGCAACCAAGCCGTGCTGGGCACGCTCGCGCGGCTCGGTGCCGGTGCCGATACGGTATCGGAAGGTGAAATCCGCCGCGCGCTGGCAGCCGGCATTCCCGCCGATCGCATCGTCTTTTCCGGCGTCGGCAAGAGTGCCGAGGAACTGGCCTTCGCCGTCGATACCGGTATCTATCAAGTCAACATCGAGACCGAAAGCGAACTCGACCTGCTGTCGGCCATCGCGCACGCACGCGGCAAGCGGCAAAGCGCCGTCATCCGCGTCAACCCGGATGTCGGTGCCGGCGGCCACGCCAAGATCACCACCGGATCGTCGGCCAACAAATTCGGCGTCAGCTTCGATGAGGCCAGCCGCATCTACGCGCGCGCGGCCAACATGCCCGGCGTCAAGATGCTCGGCCTCGCCACCCACATCGGTAGCCTGATCATGGACCTCGGCGATCTCGAAGCCGCCTTCATCCGGATGCGTGACCTGACACTCCGGCTGCGCGGCGAGGGCCTCACCGTCGAACGTCTCGATCTCGGCGGCGGCCTCGGCATCCCCTATGAAATTCCGGAAACGTTCGAGCATGGGCCGGACCTGATCGAGGCCTATGCCGCCATGATCGAGCGCACGCTGGGGTCGCTCGATGTCGAACATGGCTTCGAGCCCGGTCGCCTGATCGCGGGTAACGCCGGCATTCTCGTGACCAAGGTTCTGCAGGTCAATCCGCGCGCGCACACCACGTTTCTCATCGTGGACGCCGCCATGAACGATCTCATCCGTCCCGCGATGTATGAGGCCTATCACGAGATCTGGTCGGTCCGGCAAGCCACAGCCAGTGCCCCGCGCAAGACCTATGACGTCGCCGGCCCGGTCTGCGAATCCGGCGACACCTTCGCCACCGCCCGGCCATTACCGGAAACCCATATCGGCGATCTCCTGGCCTTCATGACCGCCGGTGCCTACGGTGCCACCATGTCGTCGACCTACAACACGCGCCTGCTGGTGCCAGAAGTGCTCGTCAACGGCGCCGAATTCGCCATCGTCCGCCCGCGCACGACGTTCAACGATCTTATCGGGCTGGACCGTGTGCCGCGCTGGCTGCGGTAGATATCGCTGCGGGATGATGCGGAAATGCGCGCGTTTTTCGCGATGCAGACATGCGACCGCAGATGGGATGCGGCCGCACCGATCCTTGCCCGCGTATGACCAGCTGCTTATCGTCATCAACTATCGACGGCTGTTTCGTGAGTTCCTCGATGTCGATCCACGTTCGCTCCTACACAGATGCTGATCGCTGCGGCATGACGCAGTTTTATCGCACGGCCTGGCACGCCACTTACGATCAGATCGACGGTGCAGCCGCGATCGATCGCGTCATCGCCGCATTGCTGCATGGCGAGCGGCCGGAGATGTTCGAGATGCCCGTGGGCGATGTCGCGCTCGTGGCCGAGAACGCAGACGGCTTCGTCGGGGGCATTCGTGGCCACCCGCGCGATGGCGCGTTGCATCTGTCGGGCATGTACGTGCAGCCCGGCACACACAGGCGCGGCATTGGAACTGCGTTATTCGCAGCACTCTTGCAGCGCTTCCCACATGGCGTTGCCGTGCGTGCCGATGTGCGTCCCACCAGTGTTGCAGCGCGCCTTTTCTATGCGCGTCACGGCTTTATCGAAACCGGACGCGGACGCACCGATGTCGGCGGCGAGCATTGGGTCGACACCATCGAGTTGCGCCGGGGCTGACTGGCTTGCCAAGCAACAAAAAAGCGAGAGCGCCGTCAGGCATCTCTCGCTTTTTTTCATTTCGTCGTCTCAGCGGGCATCACGCGCGTTTCTTGGCGACCGGCTTGACGGCGATTTTGCGCGCCTTCGTTGCCTTCTTGGCGGGCGCTTTTTTGCCAGCCATCTTTTTCAGGCGCGAGCGTGCGGCGAGTGTGTTGCCGGTCGAGCGCGTGGCTTTCTTGCGAGGTGCTGCGCGTGCTGCCTTCTTCTTCTGCGTTTCAACGTTGCGTGCCGAGCGTGCGCCGGCTGCCTTTGGTGCAGGCATGGAAATACCCCTTCGTCTGCGATTGATACTGCGCAGGTGTTAGGCACTTTCAACATAGCTTACAAGATAAAGTTGCGCAGATTCATTGCTGCATCTTGACAACTGCGCATGCGCAGGCGTTAGCGCCGGACGCCGTCCGATGTCATGCTGTCACTTTCTTCGTATCGCCGACAGTGCAAGTTAAGCCACGTTGACAGCACTTTCTTGCGCGCACACATATTCACAAAATGCCCCGGCGCATCACGAATGCATGTCGGCGCGCGCACGCAAAGCGTGGCAAAAATAATTGTGCATCGTCGTTTACGCTGCGCCCAACGCTGCAACTTTGATCACGCCCGCAACGGTTCATCGCAGCGCATCGTCATGCAGCAGCACCCCTCCACCTTCAGTGCTTCGTTTCATTCGGCGGCACGATTGCCGGCGACACTGATGCCGAACCAAGCGATGCCGGCATGCCGAGCGTCATGGCCGCGCGCGCATCAGCGTCCGCCCTGTCGTGCGCCGCCAGCACTCTGTAGCGACGCCAGCTCAATGGAATGATGCAAAGATAGGCGAGCGCCATGACCGCCATGGTTGCGTGCGGATACGTAATGAGAAACCCGACCAGCAATGCCAGCCCCCCGAAAATCGGCGGCACCCATTCGCGCTTGATCCGCTCGCCCATCAGCTTGCCCGAAAACGTTGGAATGGTTGAGACCAACAGGAACGCCATTGCCAATGTGAAAATCGAAATCAGCACGGGATGGCTGCGCACATCGATGAAGCCCAACGCATCGACGTAAAGCGGCAACAGAACGGTGATCGCACCGGCGGGTGCCGGCATGCCGGTGAAATAATTGCTCTGCCATTTCGGCTTCTCGGTATCGAGCATGGAATTGAACCGCGCCAGCCTCAATCCCATGCAGCACGCAAACACCAGAACAGCGATCCAACCGAAGTCGCGCAAGCCGCCGAGGCCCCAGGTGTAGACCACGATCGCAGGCGCTATTCCGAAGTTGACGAAATCCGCGAGGCTGTCGAGTTCGGCACCGAGCCGCGACTGCGCCTTCAGCGCGCGCGCCAAGCGGCCGTCGATCCCATCGATCAGCGCCGCCAGCACGATCAGCAAGAGTGCGACGTCATACCGCTGTTCGATAGCCATGCGGATGCCGGTGACGCCCGCGCACAAGCTGAGCAGTGTGAAGAAGTTCGGCACCAGCATCCGCACCGGAATTTTTGAATTGCGAAACAGCCGCCGTCGCCGCAGCCGGCGGCGTGCGCCCTTCTCGAGGTCCGGTTCGATCGCGTCCATGCTCTAAAGTCTCCAGTTCGTGCGTGGCATCGGCTCTATCAAACGACCCCGGATCGTTTCGAGACTGCTTCACCCCGTTGCCTCGGGACGGCAATGCGATCTATACTCCATGTACCGATGTCAAGGAACGCAATGTCTAAGATCGAACAATCGAAAATCCCGTCCGCATTACCGACGCCTGCGGACATTTCCGCCCGCTTGCGCGCGGCTGGCTTGCGTCCAACCCGCCAACGCTGTTCGCTGGCTGCGTTGTTGTTCGGTCAGGGCGACCGTCATGTTTCCGCCGAGACACTGCATGAAGAGGCAGTCCGCGCCGGCGTCCGTGTATCGTTGGCCACCATCTACAACACGTTGCATCAGTTTCAGCAGTCGGGGCTTCTGCGCGAGTTGGCGATAGAAGGGCATCGAAGCTATTTCGACACCAATATTTCCAATCACAACCACTTTTATATCGAGCATCGTGGTGAACTGGTCGATATCCCCGGCGATCACGTGCGTGTCGACGGTTTGCCCACCCCACCCGAGGGCATGCGCATCAGCCACATCGATGTCGTGGTCCGCCTGGTTAAAATCTGACGTCCTGGTTTCCCCGTCCCGTACCGAGCGGCGCAGCTATTTTTAGCCTCGGCGCACGTACCCGCACCTTGCAGCGTCGGCGTTTTCAGCCAAAAGCCTGAGCGCGACTAGCGCGGGAGGCCCGCACCAAGTATAAGGCGTCAGCAGATTTTGCACCCCCGCTTCTCGCAATTTCAAGGCCATGATCTCCATGCCGACCGCAGATGCCAAAGCGCCGATCGCCAGTCCGCTCGTCATAGTCACCCGCAAGTTGCCGCAACCTGTGGAAGCACGGCTGTGTGAACTTTTTTCGACGCGCCTCAACGTGTCCGACACGCCCATGTCGGCAGCCGAGTTGGCCGAGGCGGTCAAGCAAGCGACGGTGCTGGTGCCCACCGTTGCCGACCGGATCGACCGCAAGATCCTGGCGCAGGCCGGCCCGCAACTCAAGTTGATTGCCAACTTCGGCACGGGTGTCGACAACATCGATCTTGATACGGCGCGCAATCGTGGCATCATCGTAACCAACACGCCTGGTGTTCTGACCGAAGACACCGCCGACATGACGATGGCATTGATTTTGGCCGTGCCGCGGCGGCTCGCCGAGGGTACCGCGCTGATGAAAGACACCGCCAATCCGTGGACCGGCTGGTCGCCCACAGCCATGCTGGGGCATCGCATCTGGGGCAAGCGGCTCGGTATTATCGGCATGGGCCGCATCGGCCAAGCGCTCGCGCGCCGCGCGCGTGCGTTCGGCCTGCAGATTCACTATCATAACCGCCGTCGCCTGCCCGAGGCGATCGAGCAAGAACTCGGCGCCACGTATTGGGAAAGCCTGGATCAAATGCTGATCCGGATGGACATCGTTTCTGTCAATTGCCCCCATACGCCCGCGACGTTCCATCTGCTGTCGGCGCGCCGGCTGAAGCTGATGAAACCCACGGCTTATCTGGTGAACACTGCCCGGGGCGAGGTGGTCGATGAAAACGAATTGGCTCGCTTGATCGAAGCTGGTGCCATCGCCGGTGCCGGGCTGGATGTGTTCGAGCACGCGCCGGCCGTCAATCAGCGCCTCATCTCGTCGCCGCGTGTCGTTGCCCTGCCCCACATGGGTTCAGCGACGCTTGAGGGCCGAATCGATATGGGTGAGAAGGTCATCATCAATATCAAGACCTTCCTCGACGGTCATGCCCCACCCGATAGGGTGCATGCTGCGATGTTCTGAGCGGAGCCCCTTTGCCGCGATGTTTTGTACCGGCCCGGGCCGCGGATGAACCAAGCCCTTTCAATTCCCGCGCTTTGACGGTATAAGCCCCGTCGAATGGGGTTCGGCTGCGCGGTGAAGCGACGGTTTGAAACCCCACGTGCCACTAAAAACAGCGACGGCTGTAGTCG
>JANXYD010000484.1 GCA_025350265.1 Hyphomicrobiaceae bacterium
GATCGAAAAGACCAAGGGCCCGTGCCAGCAGGCGCTCAAGGATGCCAATCTGAAGGCCGCCGAGATCGATGAAGTCGTGCTCGTCGGCGGTATGACGCGCATGCCGAAGGTGCAGAAGCTGGTGCGCGAATTGTTCGGCAAGGAGCCGCATCAGGGTGTAAACCCCGATGAAGTCGTCGCCATCGGTGCGGCGATCCAGGCTGGCGTGCTGAAGGGCGATGTCAAGGACGTGCTGTTGCTCGACGTAACGCCGTTGTCACTCGGCATCGAGACGCTGGGCGGTGTTTTCACGCGCCTGATCGACCGCAACACGACGATCCCTACCAAGAAAAGCCAGACATTCTCGACCGCCGAAGATGGCCAGAACGCCGTCACCATTCGCGTTTTCCAGGGTGAGCGTGAAATGGCGGCCGATAACAAGATACTCGGCCAGTTCGATCTGGTCGGCATTCCGCCGGCGCCACGCGGCGTGCCGCAAGTCGAAGTCACCTTCGATATCGACGCGAACGGCCTCGTCAACGTCGGTGCCAAGGACAAGGCTACCAACAAGGAGCAGTCGATCCGCATCCAGGCGTCCGGCGGGCTGACCGAAGCCGACATCAAGAAGATGACCGACGAAGCCGAGCGCTTCAAAGACGACGACAAGAAAAAGCGGGATCTGGTGGAAAGCCGCAATCAGGCCGAAGCCTTCATCCATTCAACCGAAAAATCCTTGAAAGATCTTGGCGAGAAAGTCGCTGCAGCCGATAAAACAGCCATCGAGGCCGCCATCAAAGCGCTGCGTGAAGCGACCACTGGAGAAGATGTCGAGGCCATCAAGGAACGTACGTCGACACTCGCTACCGCTTCGATGAAGATCGGCGAAGCCATGTACGCCAACCAGCCTGGGGCCGACGACGCGCCTGCTGGCGCATCCAAGGCCGGTGAAAAGAGCGGGGATAATGTGGTCGACGCCGATTTCGAGGAAGTGAAGGACGATAAGAAGAAGCACGGGTGATGCGTTTGCCGCGACCGCGTCAAATTTTGGTGACTGTTTGTAAGGCAGTGGCTGTTAAGCGCCACTGCCATTTCGACGTCGTCTGTCTCGAATTCCAACCCGTGAAGGCCCTTTGATCCCATGGCCAAGCGTGACTATTATGAAACCCTTGGCGTCGCTCGCACCGCGGGCGAGTCCGACCTGAAGTCGGCGTTCCGCAAGCTCGCCAAGGAGCTACATCCCGACAAAAATCCGGATGACAAGCAAGCCGAAGCCAAGTTCAAGGAAGCCGCCGAAGCTTACGAAGTGCTGCGTGATCCGCAGAAGCGTTCGGCTTATGACCAGTTCGGACATGCAGCCTTCGAAGGCGGGCGCGGTGGTGGTCCCGGTGGTTTTGGACCGGAATTCGCATCGTCCATGTCGGATATCTTCGATGACCTGTTCGGAGACTTCATGGGTGGCCGTCGCGGTGGCAACGGCCGTCGCACGGGCCGCGAGCGCGGTGGCGATATTCGCTACAGCATGGACATCAGCCTGTCGGACGCCTATGCCGGCAAGACGGCGCAGATCCGAGTTCCGACCAGCGTCGGGTGCGAGCCGTGCGCCGGGACCGGTGCCAAGCCCGGCACGCAACCTATCGCCTGCACGACTTGCGGCGGTGCCGGCAAGGTGCGTGCCAGCCAAGGCTTTTTTACCATCGAGCGTACCTGCCCGGCATGCCAGGGCCGGGGTGAGTCGATCAAAGACCCGTGTACCGCATGCGGCGGTGCAGGTCGCGTCACCAAGGAACGCACACTTTCAGTCAACATTCCCGCCGGTGTGGAAGACGGCACGCGCATCCGGCTGGCTGGCGAAGGTGAGGCTGGGCTGCGCGGGGGACCAGCTGGCGATCTCTATATTTTTCTCGCGATCTCGCCACACGACTTTTTTCAGCGCGATGGAGCCGACATTTTCTGCCGGGTGCCTATCGCGATGACCACCGCCTCGCTTGGCGGCCAACTCGACGTCCCCACGATCGACGGTGGCAAAACACGTGTCAAAATTCCCGAAGGCTGCGAAAGCGGCAAGCAGTTCCGCCTGAAAAGCAAGGGGATGCCTGTGTTGCGATCGAAAGCGATCGGCGACATGTATATCCAGGTCGAAGTCGAAACGCCCAAGAATCTCACGTCTCGCCAGCGCGAGTTGCTGAAAGATTTCGAGCGCGAAAGTCATAAGGAAACCTCGCCCGCCTCCGATGGATTTTTCGCCAAGGTCACCAATTTTTTCACCGAGGGCAAGGCTTGAGCGTGGCTAAGCCGCGCGTCTAAAACATATTGATTCAATCGTCGTTGTTACGCCAGCCTTTGTCATCCCAGGCGCCTGTGCGTGGAGCTGTGATCGCATGCGCATCGTCGTTACGGGCCGGCACGGGCAGCTCGCACGGTCACTGATCGAAGGTGCCGCGGGAGTTGGCTGTGAACTGATCACGCTCGCGCGTCCCGAGTTCGATCTTGCCCGCATCGATCACATTGCCGCTGCCATCGATCGCCTCGCCCCTGACCTCGTCGTGAATGCCGCCGCGTACACCGCTGTCGACCAGGCCGAAAGCAACGCCGACGCCGCGTTACTGATCAATGGCGCCGCTGCAGGCGCGCTGGCCGCTGGCTGTGCCCGTCGCGACATCCCGATCATTCAGGTGTCGACGGATTTCGTTTTCGACGGCACCAAGCCGGAGGCTTACGTCGAGACGGATGCGATGCGTCCACTCAACGTCTACGGTGCCTCCAAGATGCTCGGCGAACAGCTTGTCGCAGCCGCCAATCCGCGTCATCTGATCGTGCGCACGTCGTGGGTCGTGAGCCCGTTCGGCCACAACTTCGTCAACACAATGCTGCGGCTTGCCGTCGAGCGCGAGCGCTTGTCGATTGTCGATGACCAACAGGGTGCGCCGACGTACGCGCCGCATCTGGCGTCGGCAATCCTGGCACTCGCGCAGGCGATGGCGGCCGCGCCGCCGACAGATCCGCGCTGGGGCACCTATCATCTGACCAATGCCGGCGAAACGACGTGGTACGGGCTCGCGCATGCCACGTTCACCCGCGCCGCCAGCGCTGGCGTTCGCATCCCCAAGATCGAGCCCATTGCTGCTTCGGACTATCCACTGCCGGCCCGCCGCCCCGCCAACTCCCGGCTCGACTGCCGCAAGCTGCAGGGCAAATTCGCCATCGCGCTGCCGCCATGGCAGATTGGCGTCGACGCCTGCGTCGATCGATTGCTGGGCTAGGGTCGTTGCGGTTTTAGTTGAATCGCGGAACGACCCTAGCTCTCTGTTTTGTCGTGCTTCTTATCGGAAAACCGCTCACACCCCGGATCTCGTCCGGGGCATGCTTTATCCGGAAGCACTCTCGCCAAAGACCTGAAGGGAACTCGCGTGAAGGGGATCATACTCGCCGGGGGGCGCGGCACCCGCCTGCATCCAATGACGCTGGTGACGTCGAAGCAATTGCTGCCCGTCTATGACAAGCCGATGATCTATTATCCGCTCACCACGCTGATGCTGGCGGGCATTCGCGACATCCTCATCATCTCGACCCCGGAAGACCTGCCTAGCTTCGAGCGCCTGCTCGGCAACGGGCAGCAATGGGGCCTATCGCTCGACTATGCCGAACAAAAGCGACCCGAAGGCCTCGCGCAGGCCTATCATATTGCGGCCGACTTCGTGTCGGGGCACGCCTCCGCGCTGGTTCTCGGCGACAATATCTTCTACGGTCATGGCCTGACCCAGATCATGCGCGACGCGGCCGCGCGTCAAGAC
>JANXYD010000342.1 GCA_025350265.1 Hyphomicrobiaceae bacterium
CCGCATGCAGCCGCTCGACGTTGAGGCCCAGATCGAACGCCATGTCGGCCCAGTGCGAAGCGAAATGCCCGCAATCGAGCACCAGCACTGTCTCCCCCGGCGAGAAACAATTCACCAGTGCCGCTTCCCACGCGGCGTGACCGTTGCCGGAATAGAGCAGCAATTGCTGCTCGGTGCGCAGCATGCGCTTGATGCCTGAATGCACGCGCTTGTGGATGACCGCGAATTCAGTGCTGGTAAAATCCATTGTCGTGTGATGCAGCGCCGCCAGCACGCTATCGGGAATATTGGTCGGCCCGGGGCCGAAGAAAAAGTGCCGTCCGGCCTGCGCGGGACGCGCATTTTCAGTGTGTGGGGGACGCGCGTTTGTGGTGGGCTGTCCGAACTTTGTCTGCGGCATGGCCAAGACCTTGAGGTGAACCAGCGGGGGTCGCATGCGGCTTGATACAGCCTATCGCCAGCCTTGGCCACTCACCTCGTCGGCCTCACCACTTTTGCCGTGCAGCCAAGCAATCACCGACCGCTTCAGGGCTGTTTCGATGAATCGTCGGCGTCGTAGCGGTGCAAGTCTAGGCCGTTTTTCAACAACCATTGCTTGGCGATATCCATGTCCGGCATGGTTTTGCGCACCAGAGCCCAGAACCGCGGGCCATGGTTCATTTCCGCCAGATGCGCGACTTCATGCGCAGCCACATAGTCCAGCACGATCGGAGGTGCCAGGATCAGGCGCCAGGAAAACGACAGCATCCCAGACGTCGAACACGACCCCCAGCGGCTGCCTTGGTCGCGCACCGATAGCCGCCGCGCCTTCAACCCGAGCCGCTTTGCATGAAACGCCACCCGGGCTTCGAGATCGCGGCGGGCTTGGATGTACATCCAGTCTCTGAGCCGTCGCGGCGCGTGCTCGGTCACGCCTTTCACAGCCAGTACCGGCATGCCCGACTCAAGTTCCTCGAACGTGACGACGGAGCCCCGCGCGCGCGGTCCGACGAACTGCAAGATATGATCCGACCCCCGCAAGGGCATGATCGCGCCGTCGACGAAAGGGATCGGTGCCGGCAACGCGTGCAGACGCGTGCGCACCCAATCGAGATGGCGATGCACGAAACGGCCGGCCTCATCGATCTTGCACCGCAACGGTACAGTCACCACCACCGAGCGCTTGGTCTGATTGATGCGCAACGTCAACCGCCGCGCCGATCGATGCCGCCGCACTTCGACCGGCACCTCGAGCCCCGTGATCGCCAACGCGATCGAGCGGGAAACGCTTACGCGCGTTCGCCCGTTCGCACTCTTCGCGGGAGTCGCGGAACGCGCCGGTCTGCGGGCGGCAGCTTTTGCGGCTCGAGGTTTGGGCATGGTCGTCCTTTTCGTCACGCTTTACGTACCGCTGTCTCAGTTTTCATGCCCCACGCGTGTCGGCGGTCCGATGGCGGGCGATGCACGGAAAGCATTTATTTCCAACGGTTCTTGCATGTATCACGGTCGAAACAAGCAATCGATGAGGCATGTTCGTATCATTCGAAGGGATACGTATTACCAACTTGCGATGGCGCTCCGCAACGAGCCTGCAATGTTGCTCCGCCTGCGGCTCCACACTAACGCGAGCTGAGTTGTTTCGTTGCGTCCATACACGGTCACTGGCAACGGATTATGGCGCGGCCGGTCACAATTTGTATCGTTGATCCGGCGACGCGAAAGTGTCACTTTTGCGCATCGACGTGCAACGTCGGCGAACGCTTGAGCTGAGGTGCAACGTCAGCGAACGCTTGAGCTGACGTGCAACGTCGGCGAACGCTTGAGAGCCTGGCAGTCCCGATGCAGCGATGTCGTTTGCGATTGCAGCGCGCGACGAACGCTCCGATGCCAATCGAATAAAAATCAGCGCTGCTGTTTGCATTGCCATGAAACGCTTCCAGCGTTCCGAAAGTGCTTCCGTCACCCTCGACCGATGAGTGACCATCGGCATTGGCGTTCGCAGTGCGCCCGACGCAATCGCAGAACTGACTCCGGCAATGATTTATTTATGATTCTACTTTAAATTGAAAATCAACACAGCGCAATCAGTCAACCAGACCCGACCCGGCTGAGCCAGCAAAGGAGCAAACACTGCAAGTATCACTGCCAGTTCAGCCGCCACCCCGGTTGTGTCCGGCAGTCAGCAGACCGGATGTTAAGATCTTGACCGCTACCCCTGTCGTGCCTCCGCCTCACGCCATGGCCTGCATCGAGCCCCTCGTCCCCCAGGTGCTCAAGCCTCCAAGCTGCTCAAGATTTCGTCCGAAGGCGGATGTCCGACCCGATCGGTACCCGTAGAGCCGCCACCCCTGATGCCTCCCCAGGGGTGGCGCGCTCGCTTGTTCGACCGCCCCAGCCATGCGACCAATCATGTCATGCGACCAATGTCAGGCCTTGGCGACTGAGCAGGCCTGAAATCGAGGGAATGGTACAGTGACCACCAAACAGAGCATCGCTTTCATCGGCCTCGGTGCCATGGGCAGCGCGATGGCCGCGACCCTGGTCAAGCATCAATATCGTGTCACCGGCTTCGATCTCGATCCGAAGGCCGTCGCACGTCTGGCGGCTGCCGGGGGACACCCGGCTGAAAGCGCTGCTGCTGCGGCAGCTTCCGCCGACGTCCTCATCATCATGACCGTTACATTTGATCAGGCGGAACACGTGCTGCTGTCCGCCGGCGCACTCGATGCGTTGCGACCGGGCGGCACCGTCATCGTCATGGCGACCTGCGCTCCAGCGCGCATTGCAAGCTTGGCGGCACGCGTCGACGCGAGTGGACGCGGCTTCATCGATGCGCCCGTATCCGGCGGCATCGTCGGCGCGGAATCCGGCACGCTCAGTATCATGGCTGCGGCCCCGCAAGCGCTTTTCGACAGCCATGCCGACGTACTGCGGACGATGGGGTCGGCGCTGGTGCACGTCGGCGAGGTTCCCGGCCAGGGCGCGGCCATGAAGATCGTCAATCAGCTGTTGTGTGGCGTGCACATCGCGGTTGCCGCCGAGGGTCTCGCGTTTGCCGAACGGCAAGGCATCGATCCGGCGGTCGCACTGGGCATTCTGTCCGATAGCGCCGCATCGAGCTGGATGCTGAAAAACCGCGGCCCGCGCATGATTGTCGATCAGGGATCGGTCGCAAGCGCGGTCGATATTTTTGTCAAGGACCTCGGCCTGGTTCTCGATGCCGGTCGCACGGCCAAGATGGGCCTGCCGTTGGCGGCGCTGGCGCATCAGGCATTCCTCGATGCGTCCGGCATGGGCTTGGGCGCACGCGACGACAGCCAGGTGATCGCGACCTATCGCGGCCGCGCGCTCCCCCCGTCGAAGACCTGACCCGAGTCAGCCCCGGGGTGACGTCTCCCAAAGTTCATGCAACACTCGGCGTCCGACGTGACCCATGCCCGCTGCAGCGTTCAAGGTGGCCGCGATGATAAGCCCGGAGAGCATGCCCCTGAACCGCGCCGCAAACCGCTTGTGGCTCAGGTATTTGTGCTGGGCCATTGCAGCCGTGCTGGTGCCCTTGCTGCTCATCGGCGCATTTGCGGCGACGGCCGAAGCCGCTCCCTTGAACAGGTGCCTGGCGGTCGCGGGGCTGCCCCCGAAAGTGCAGCGCGTGACGCTCGGCGGCACTCAACTCGCCTCGACCGAAGTGCGCGTTAATTTTCTCGGCCACGCGACGTTTCTGATCGAAAGTGCCGGCGGCGTCCGCATCGTCACCGACTACAACGACTACGTGCGCGCGCCGGTGGTGCCTGAAATCGCCACCATGAATCGCGCCCACGCCAGCCACTACACCGACAACCCCGATCCGAAGATCGGCCAGGTGCTGCGCGGCTGGAACCCGGACGGCGGCCCGGCCAAGTGGGATCTCGAACTCAAGGATGTGCACGTTCGCAACGTCCCCACCAACATCCGCGACTGGAATGGCGGGGCCATCAGCTACGGCAATTCGATATTCATTTTCGAGGTTGCCGGCTTGTGCATCGGCCATCTCGGTCACCTGCATCATACATTGACGCCGGAGCAGTTGACGGCGATTGGACAGCTTGACGTCGTGATGGTGCCGGTGGACGGCGGTTACACCATGGACATCGCCGGCATGATCGATGTGATCAAGGCTTTGCGCGCGCGTCTCGTTTTGCCGATGCACTATTTCAATCAGCACACCCTCATGCGATTTCTCGAACGCATCAAAAGCGACTTCCCGGTCGAGATGGCCGCGTCGTCCGACATCGTGCTCTCCGCCAAGACGCTGCCGGCTGAAACCACCGTCGTCGTGCTGCCCGGGCGCTGACACCAGTCCCGGGTGCTTTCGCTCAAGTAACCCACGCGTAAAGATAGTTCGCACGGCCGCCCCTGGCCCAGCAGGGCAACCACCAAATCAAGCTTGAATTTGTGGCGCTCTGGGTCCCAGGGACAAGCCCTGGGATGACAGCGGAGTGGTGGCAAAACCGAGAATTGAATTACCCTGGCCCCGTGCCGGAGCGGCGACTGTTTCCGCTAGGCTCGTTCCGACTCTAGCGGAAACAGCCGCCGGAATTCGGTTTCGAGCCGTGCTTTTTCGGCAGCCGCCGCAGTCAGGTAGTCCGCGCCATCCCAGGCGCGATGATTGCCGCGTGCAAACGCCAGGGCATTGCGATGGTAGAGCCACGCATTGAGCCGGTTGGCGACGAAGTTGTTGCGCGTGGCCACCACTTTTCCGGGCGTCCCCATGACAATCGAATTCGGTGGAATGATCGCATCTTCGCGCACGAACGTGTGGCCGGCCACGATCGAATTATCACCGATCACCGCGCGATCCATGATCGTCGCGCCGATCCCGATCAGACAATTCTCGCCGATCGTGCAGCCGTGCAGCACGACCCTGTGCGTGACCGACGTGTACGCGCCGATGCGCGTGCCGCTGCCATAGCCCACATGCACCATGACGTGGTCCTGCAGATTGACATAGGCGCCGATGTCGACGGCATCGCTTTCGGCGCGCACGACGGCATACGGCCAGATCGATGCGCCGTCACCGACGCTGACTGACCCAAACAGCAACGCCGTCGGGTCGACAAAAGCCGCGCGTTTCAAATCGGGTGCGGGGGTCTGCATGCTCCGGTGCCTCAATGATCGTGGCCACATCCCGGACCGTGCACGTGCGCGCCGTGATCGTGATCGTGGTCATGATCGTGCGCGGGTGCGGCCAGTGCGCGGCTGATCTTGTGCTCGATGGAAGCGGCCTGTTCGCGCGGCGAGTTGGCGTCCTCGATCGCCAGCGCCATGATCTCGGCCGCGATCTGCATGTCGTCGGGCCGGCCGAAATAATGCCGCCGCAAGCGCCCGGCGCGATCAAACAGCAGCAGCGTCGGCGTGCCCTGCATCTGGTAGGCAGCCATGGTCTTGGGCGGGCCATCTCCGTCGGGCGTATCGATGCCGACGGGAAACGGCCACTTGTATTCGGCCATGAACACTTGCAGCGCTTGCGGTGTCATGACGGCATGATGCTCGAACACGCTGTGCAGGCCGATCACGGCCACTTCGGCGCCATTGAATTTGCCAGCCAGCCGCTTGGCCTGCGGCAAACCGAATTCGACGCAACCCTGGCACAGCATCTGGAATGCCGTCACCGCCACGACCTTGCCCTTGAGGCTGGCCAGCGTCAGTGGCTTGTCGGCATTGATCCAGCCCGTGGTCTGCAGTTCCGGTGGATTTTCGGGATCGAACATGGCGGCTCTCTGTTGGGTGCAATCGTCGATGCGGGCTTTACTGCCAATTCAGCAGCGACGCAAAGTGGATCGCAAAAATCGACCCGGCATTCGATTGCCACCCGGTGGACAAACACCGAGCGGTGCTTGACAGCGTCGCACGGTCGGCGTCATGGACGCGCAACCAGCCATCATGAGGGCATCGATGCCGAGCGCCATAACGCCTCAAGCCGCCAAAATGCGTCTGATCGAAATCGTGCGGCGGCGCAGCTACGGCACCGACGTCGAAATCAAGCTGGCGTCGGGGCGCATCTCGAATTTCTATTTCAACATGAAGCCGACCATGCTCGACCCTCAAGGCTCCTACCTGCTGGCCCTGCTGGTGCTCGATGCGCTCAAGGACACCGCCTGTGACGCGGTCGGCGGGCTCGAAATGGGCGCGGTACCGATGGCGGCTACCGTCGCCGCCATCAGCGTCGCCGAAGACCAGCCGATGCCGGCATTCTTCATCCGCAAGCAAGCCAAGCAGCACGGCACCCAAAGCCTCGTCGAAGGCCTGCCGCGCGGCGAAACGCTGGCCGGCAAGCGCGTGGTCATCCTCGAAGACGTGACGACGACGGGCGGCTCGGCGCTGCAGGCCATCGAAGCCGTCAAGGCCGACGGTGCCATCGTTCTCGGCGTCATCACCGCCGTCGACCGCCTGGAAGGCGCGGCCGCAGCCTTCGCCGCAGCCGGCGTGCCCTTCCAGGCCATTTTGACCGTGGCCGATTTTCAGGCATAAAACAATCGAGCCGCGCACCACCGATCGCACACCGACGCGGCATGGAGGACACATGTCGAGTATGACGCGTTTCATTGCGGCGTTCGCGCTGCTGTTTGCATTCCTCTCCCCGTTGCATGCCGAAACCGGCGAGGTGCGCATCACCAAGCAGCCGGGCCTGCTGTATCTGCCGATGATCCTCATGGAGACCGGCAAGCTGGTCGAAAAGCATGCGGCTGCGGCCGGCTTGGGCGACGTCAAGACGACCTGGATCACCTTCAACAGCGGCGGCGCGGCCACCGATGCGTTGCTCTCGGGCAACGTCGATTTCGTCACCAGCGGCGCGTCGAATATGTTGCTGCTGTGGGACCGCACCAAGGGGCAGGTCAAGGGCGTGGCGGCCTGCGGCGGCATGCCGATGTACCTTTTGACGCGCAATCCTGACATCAAGACGCTGAAGGATTTTTCGGCCAAGGACCGCATCGCCGTACCGACGATCAAGGTCTCGTCGCAGGCGACCATCCTGCAGATGGCGGCCGAGCAGGAGTTCGGCCCCGGTCAAGCCGGCAAGCTCGACAGCATCACCTTGCAACTCGGACACCCCGACGCGACGCTGTCGATCCTGTCGCCACAAAGCGAGGTCAACAGCCACTTCTCGCTGCCGCCCTACCAGAACATCGCTCTCAAGGATCCGGCCGTACACAAGGTGCTGTCGTCGCTCGATGTGTTCGGTGGACCGGTCAACAATGCCATCGTGTTCTCGACCGCCAAGTTCCGCGACGCCAACCCGAAGGTGATGGCGGCTGTGATGGCCGCGCTCGCCGAAGCCATGCAGATGATCAAGACCGAGCCCAAGAAGGCGGTCGATATCTACCTGTCCCAAGTGAAGGAAAAGGTCAGCGCCGAAGAGCTGGTGGCCATTTTGGCAGAGCCGGGCGTTGTGTTCGACGTGGCACCGGTCGGCATGCAGAAGTTCGCGACGTTCATGGCCAAAGCCGGCACCATCAAGACCGCGCCGGCGAGTTGGAAGGATTTCTTTTTCGCCGAGGCGCACGCGCTCAACGGCACGTGATCGCCGCCGTCGATCGTAACTTCAGCCCCACATCACCGAGGCGAGCATCAAGGCGGCGACCAGGACCGCGCCCGTGCTCGCCACCAGCACGGCTGCGGCCGCCGCGTCTTTGGCATGCTTGATGGCGATCGCGATGTCCGGGTGGACATGGTCGATCAGGTATTCAAGCGACGAGTTCACCAGTTCCAGCGCCATCACGAGTATCGCGCAGACCACGATCAGCGCGGCCCACTGCCATCCCGGGCGCAGCACCACCAGCGCCACCGCTGCCGCGACCGCAAACCCGCATTCGGTGCGAAAGCTGCGTTCCGTCCGCCACACGAAGCACAAGCCGTCGAAGGCAAAACTGAAGCGCTCTCGAATAGGCCTGTTCTTCATCTGTCGCCTTGGTCCGCTGCTCGCGTGGCTTGCCGTGACGCCGACGTTGTTATCACGCCAGCGCACGGCCGAAACAGGTTTATCCTGGCCTGCTGGACGTGAAATATCGGCACGCAGCGTCTCGGACTTGCCTTGAGCAACCCGGCTCGCTATCTGTCGCCCCGCAACATTCGATCAGGGAGTGGCCGTAAGTCGGCCGGACGTAATGGCAGAGATCACCTTCATTCAGCCCGACGGCACCCAGCAGACCGTGACAGCCGACGTCGGCATGACGGTGATGGAGGCAGCCAAGCGCGACGTGATCGCCGGCATCGAGGCCGAATGCGGCGGCGCCTGCGCCTGTGCCACCTGCCACGTTTATGTCGATGCGGCCTGGACCGCCAAAACCGGCAAGCCCCAGGCGATGGAAGAAGATATGCTCGATTTCGCCTTCGACGTGCGTCCAGAGAGCCGCCTTGCCTGCCAGATCAAGATCACCGATGCCCTTGATGGCCTCGTGGTGCGCGTGCCCGCCAAGCAGTTTTGACCCACTCGGTTCTGCTTGCTCAACGCCCGGCCTAATTCGACCCGGTCGTTAGCTTAGCTTTTACCAAGCCATGATGTAATGCGCTCCAGTTCTGTTGCGTCCTAGGAGCGTTCGATGTTTGTGTTGCGTTGCGGCCTCGTGCCGAAATCTGTGTTGCCGCTGGCCGCATGCCTATGTTTGTTCGCGCCCGCGATTGGTCTGAGTGGCTGTGCCGCCGACAAACCGCCCAGCTACGTGCAAGGCCCCTCCGCCCAGCAACTCGCCGCCCGCAAGGTCGAGATGGAAGACGATGGCCAGCCTGTGCAGGCCCCGCCCGCCCGCGCCGTCCGCCCCGAAGAAGATGATCCGAGCCAGCCCTGGAGCCCCCGCTACGGCAGCGGCGGCACACAGCTACCCAGCAGCGCGCAGCAGCCCCCCAAGTCACCCAGCCCGTACGTGCCAGCGCAAGTCGATGCCGCAGCACCTGCACTGCCGCGACCGGCCGTACTGCGCAGCGGTGAGAGCGTCGGCGCTTTCATGCCGACCCGCACCGGTACGCTCACGCGCCTGTCGGATGACGATGCCGACACCATCATGACGCAAGCCATCAATGCTCACGAGATGCGGCGACAGTAGTAACCCCGAAGCGCGCCTCGAACGCTACCCGCAGCGCGACATCGGCGTCCGCCATCACGACGGGCAGGCCGAGGTCGACCAGACTGGTGACGCCGTGCGCACGGATCCCGCACGGCACGATGCCATCGAAATGGCTGAGATCGGGCTCCACGTTGAGGCTGACGCCGTGCAGGCTGACCCACCGCTTCAACCGGATGCCGATGGCGGCGATCTTGTCTTCGCGATTGCAACCTTTGTCCGGCCGCTGCACCCAGACGCCGACGCGATCGGCCCGCGTCTGCCCGCGCACACCGAACGCTTCCAGGGTATCGATCAACCACTGCTCCAACAGCGTCACGAACTGGCGCACATCGCCGGTTGTCTCGCCGTCGGTGGTGGTCCGGCCAGCGTAGCGCTTGACGTCCAGCATCACGTAGGCGATCCGTTGCCCCGGCCCATGGTAGGTATATTGCCCGCCCCGCCCGCTCACGTGCACCGGAAAACGATCCGCCGTCAGCAGGTCCTGCGGCTTGGCGCTGGTGCCCGCCGTGTAGATCGGCGGATGCTCCAGCAACCAGACGCACTCCGCAGCGTTGCCCTCCGCAATGGCCGACGCACGCACTTCCATGAAGGCCACCGCCTGATCATAGGGGACGGGTGCATCCGAAATCAGCCATTCGACGCTTTTGGGTTGTAAAATGGGCGGGTTGGTCATCTCTGATCTTGACGCTCTTGTTTTCGTCCATTCATGCATGCGGACTTCGCTTCGTTCCGTCGTAACGGTGCATCCATGGTATCGCAATCGTAGAAAGGCATCCGCGTGCACTACGCCTCATCCGTCGTCGCAGCCATCGGCCGCACCCCCCTGATCAAACTGCGCCGCGCTTCCGAAGAAACCGGCTGCACGATCCTTGGCAAGGCCGAGTTCATGAACCCCGGCCAATCCGTCAAGGACCGCGCGGCACTGTTCATCATCCGCGACGCCGAACGGCGCGGTCTGCTGCGTCCCGGCGGCACCATCGTCGAAGGCACGGCGGGCAATACCGGTATCGGTTTGACGATCGTCGGCAATGCGCTGGGCTATCGCAGCGTCATCGTCATTCCCGAGACGCAATCGCAGGAAAAGAAAGATACCTTGCGGCTGCTCGGTGCCGAGTTGGTCGAAGTGCCCGCAGTGCCCTACAAAAACGCCAACAATTACATCAAATATTCCGCGCGACTGGCGGAAAAGTTGAACAGCTCCGAAGCCAATGGTGCCATCTGGGCCAATCAGTTCGACAATGTCTCAAACCGGCAGGCGCATGTCGAAACGACAGCGCCGGAGATCTGGGCCGATACCGCAGGCACCGTCGACGGCTTCGTCTCGGCCGTGGGTTCCGGCGGCACGCTCGCCGGCACCGGCA
>JANXYD010000491.1 GCA_025350265.1 Hyphomicrobiaceae bacterium
GTCGATCGGGCCGAGCGCCGACGAGTAGTCCATCAGTATCCTGTCGCCTGACATACACAGCACCGTGCCGGCCGACATAGCCAGATCGGGCACGATAAAATTGACGGTATTGTAGTGCTTGCGGATAACCGTGACGTATCGCTCTGTGGTCTCCACCGAGCCGCCAGGGGTACGGATAACGACGGATAGCGCACGCTTTCCAGTCGGATACTTTCGCTTGCTACGAGTGACGACCTGTTCCACGAAATTGCGGAATTGCCGAAAATACTGAGGGCGAATCTGCCCAAAATAGCAGATTACATCGGAATCTAGCTTTTTCTCAAGCTCTTTTGCTTTATTATTTATGTGTTCCAATATGTTAGCGTCTAGGTCATGTAGATTCATCATCATCCCAACGTGCCTGAGCGCCTGATCTCGCAATAGCCTCGCGTTGCCCCTTGGTTAGCTTCAATGCTCTCGCTCGTCCACCGGCACGGCCAGATTTTGCACGTGCGGTTTTGGGAAGGACTTCGGCTTCTTCGCCGGTCGCTATCCGCATGACTTTCACAGCATTGCCGATCACATCGGCAGGGCGTTTTTCACCTTTTGGTCCTTTGGGCATCTCTCGGTCTCCGACTATTCTGTTAGTCTAGCACGGAGCTGGCAACTTGCCGAACAGACGTCAAGGCCGCCAAATTTCAAACTGAGACACTACCGGCTGCCAGCATTCCCGCCAGCGTCATCGCGGAGCGATGCTCCGCATCGACGGCTTGACCCAACCTTCATCGATCCGTTCGTCGCGTGCGGACGCACTAGTGCAGCGTATTGCGCCGGCCACAACCGCCATTGCCGCCAGCTGGTGCAATACGGCAAAGTGCCTATTGCACCCTACGATCAGGCTCCCTTCGCATCCACATACAACTTCGCCCCGCCCGCCAGGAATTCCTCGCTCTTGGCGGCCATGCCTTCGAGGGCTTGGCGTTCGTTGTCGCCCATGGCTGCGACCTCCTTGCGGATATCCTGGGTGATCTTCATGGAGCAGAATTTCGGCCCGCACATGGAACAGAAGTGCGCGACCTTGTGGGCGTCCTTGGGCAGCGTCTCGTCGTGATAGCTCCGCGCGGTATCCGGATCGAGGCCGAGATTGAATTGATCCTCCCAACGGAAATCAAATCGCGCGCGGCTGATAGCATCGTCGCGCAGCTTGGCCGCCGGATGCCCCTTGGCGAGATCGGCGGCGTGCGCTGCGATCTTGTAGGTGATGACGCCGACCTTGACGTCGTCGCGGTTGGGCAGGCCGAGATGCTCCTTGGGCGTCACGTAGCAGAGCATGGCGCAGCCGAACCAGCCGATCATCGCAGCCCCGATGCCGGATGTGATGTGATCGTAGCCGGGCGCAATGTCGGTGGTCAGCGGTCCGAGGGTGTAGAACGGCGCTTCCGCACACACCTTCAGCTGCTTGTCCATGTTCTCCTTGATCTTGTGCAGCGGCACGTGGCCCGGGCCCTCGATCATCACTTGGCAACCCTTGGCCCAGGCGCGATGCGTGAGTTCGCCGAGCGTCTCAAGTTCGGCGAACTGCGCGCGATCGTTAGCGTCGGCAATGGAGCCGGGACGCAACCCGTCACCCAGCGAAAACGACACGTCGTACTTGCGCATGATATCGCAGATATCGTCGAAGTGGGTGTAGAGGAAGCTCTCCTTGTGATGCGCCAGGCACCATCTCGCCATTATCGAGCCGCCGCGCGAGACGATGCCGGTGACGCGCCTGGCGGTCAGCGGCACATAGGCTAGCCGCACGCCGGCGTGGATGGTGAAGTAGTCGACGCCCTGTTCCGCCTGCTCGATGAGCGTATCGCGGAAGATCTCCCAGGTCAGCTTGACGGGATCGCCGTCGCACTTTTCCAGTGCCTGATAGATCGGCACCGTGCCGATCGGCACCGGCGAATTACGCATGATCCAGGAGCGGATGTTATGAATGTTTCGGCCGGTGGAAAGATCCATCACCGTGTCGGCGCCCCAACGCGTCGCCCACACCAGCTTCTCGACCTCTTCGGCCGCCCCCGAAGTGACCGCCGAATTGCCGATGTTGGCGTTGATCTTGACAAGACAATTGCGGCCGATCGCCATCGGCTCCAGTTCGGGATGATTGATGTTGGCCGGAATGATCGCGCGGCCGCGGGCGATCTCGGCGCGGACGAACTCCGGTGTCACGAATTCCGGCACCGAAGCCCCGAAGCTCTCGCCGTCGGCCATGCGTTCGCCCGCGCCGTCGAGCGCTTGCTCGCGTGCGAGATTCTCGCGATTGGCGACGTAGATCATCTCTTCGGTGATGATGCCGGCGCGGGCGAATTCGTATTGCGTCACATGCTTGGCCGCGCCTGCGGCGATGATGCGGCGCTCGGCGGGGCACGCAGGCACCAGTTTGTCGGCGGGCAGGTTGCCGTTGTCCTCGGGCTTGACCTCACGCGGGGTGATGGCTTCGAACCCGCGCTTGGCGAGCCAGGGTCCGCGCACCTGCGGCAGGCCCGCCGCAAGATCGATCCTGGCGTTGCTCTCGGTGTAGGGGCCGGAGGGATCGTAGATGCGGACGGGCGGTTCGTTCACATCGGTCGATACCACTTCGCGGAAGGGAACCTTGATGTCCGGATCCGCTGCCGACGCCGCATAGACCTTGCGCGAGCCGGTGATGGGGCCGGTCGTGACGGTCTGCGGGGCGGGTTGCAGATTCTTGGGCTGGATCGTCATCGGAGTCTCCTCGGGGCGGGGCGCACGTCTAAAAACGGTGGCTGTCCGGACAACGCAGCGGAGGCGGAAAATGCGAGCGACGGATGGAAAATGCCGCGCCGAGTTCCAGTCCCTCCGCCGGTATGACCCGGATCAGGTTCGATGGGTTTGGCCTTGCACTTGATCAGGTGCGCCATCTCAGTATCTAGCCGGAACCCGGCCGAAACACCCCTCGGAACCCATTGAGTATGACAGGGGATGCGATGAATTGCAAAACATCGACAGGCCGGTCCGCGTGGGTGCGGGCAACTGAAACCCGGGAGACGCGCCTGACTTGCTTGGTTAGGCAATCTGCGACACACAAGGCTGAGACCCCCGGCCGGTGCCGGGTGGTGGAGAAAGAGTGCGAACACTGGGGTTCGCAATCGGCATGCGTTGCGCATCGTGCGGAGTGGAATTAGTCAGATGGCCAGAACCATCCTCATCACGGGCGGCGCGCGATCAGGCAAAAGCCGGATCGCGGAAGCCGAAACCTTGCGCTTCGCGATGCCTGCGATCTATATCGCGACTGCCGAGGCCCGCGACGACGAAATGCGCGCTCGCATCGCCGAGCATCAATCGCGTCGCGGCGACGGTTGGACGACGCGTGCGGCACCCTTGGATCTGGTCGGAGCCTTGGATGCCACCGACGGCGCGGGGCCTCGCCTTGTTGATTGCCTGACGCTGTGGCTCTCCAATCTGATGCTCAGCGGTCACGACTGGCGGCAGGCGGGCCAGGGGCTGGCGGCCGCGCTGCCGCATCAACGCGACCCCGTCGTCATCGTCACCAACGAGGTGGGGGCGGGGATCGTGCCGGATAATGTGCTCGCACGCGAGTTCCGCGATGCTGCGGGGCTGTTGAACCAATGGATCGCCGGCGCCGCCGACGACGTTTATCTGGTCGTCGCCGGGCAGCCCTTGAAGGTCAAATAGATGGCGGCTTCGATCTTTCCCTTGGCCGATCTTGGCGCGATCGCGCGGCTGGCGGTGTCGCTGCCGACGGCCGATGTTGCCTCGGCGAAGGCTGCCGCGGCACGCCAGGCCAACCTTACCAAACCCGCTGGTTCGCTCGGCCGCCTAGAAGATCTGGCGGTGTTCATGGCGGGCTGGCAAGCCACCCTGCGCCCTGCCATCGAGAAGGCGCAGGCGCTGGTTTTCGCCGGCAATCACGGCGTCTGCGCGCAGGGCGTCAACCCCTATCCGCAGGCCGTGACGGCTGCGATGGTGGCCAACTTCGCGGCTGATGGCGCAGCCATCAATCAGATCTGCGGCGTCACCGGCGCGGTGCTGTCGGTTATCGCCTTGGATCTCGATCATCCGACGGCGGATTTTACCCAAGGCCCGGCATTGACGGACGCGCACTGTCTTGACGCGCTCAATCGCGGCGCAGCGGCCGTCGACCCAACGGCGGATATTCTCGTGCTGGGCGAAATGGGAATCGGCAACTCGACGGTGGCATCGGCCCTCGCGGCGGCGCTGTTCGGCGGCATGGCTGCGGACTGGGTCGGCCCCGGCACCGGGTCGGACGCGGCGGGCCTCGCGCGGAAACGAGCCGCGGTGGAGCAAGGCCTTGCGCGGCACGCCGGACTGCAGCCGGTGGCGACGCTGGCGGCGATCGGTGGCCGCGAACAGGCAGCGATCTGCGGCGCGGTGCTGGCCGCGCGCGCGGCACGCATCCCGGTGATCCTCGACGGATTCATCTGCACGGCGGCGGCGGCCGTGCTGTTCGCTACCGACGCGCGCCTGCTCGATCATTGTGTTGTCGGCCATGTCAGCTCCGAGCCCGGCCATCGACGATTGCTGTCAGCCATCGGGCAAGCCCCGTTGCTCGATCTCGGCATGCGGCTGGGTGAGGGCACGGGGGCAGCGCTGGCGCTCGCAGTCGTGCGCGCGGCGCTGGCCTGTCACAACGGCATGGCCACCTTCGCCGAAGCTGGAATTGCAGTCCCATGACAACTCCTAAACGAGGTCGGCTGGCTTGGCTCGGTACGCGCATGGCGGAAGCGCGGCTGGCGCTGATGCTGTTGACGCGTCTGCCGGCGGGTCACCTCGATGAACCGGTGCCGTCGGCGGCAGCCGCCAGCTGGGCGTTCCCGCTCGCCGGCCTGTGCGTCGGCGTGATCGCTGCCTGGGTGCTGGCGACGGTGATCAGGCTGGGATTGCCGTCGCAGTTCTCAGCCGGCCTCGCGCTCGCGGTAGGGATCGCTGCGACCGGCGCGCTGCATGAAGACGGTCTCGCAGATGTCGCGGACGGCTTCGGCGGCGGGCGTACGCGCGAGCGCAAGCTCGAGATCATGCGCGACAGCGCCGTCGGCAGTTATGCAGTGGTGGCGTTGCTGCTTGCGATCGCGCGTACGCCCGCCGCCGAAGCCGTCCGCGACATCTGCGAGACCGTCTTCATGCAGCGCGCCGGTCGCAGCGA
>JANXYD010000013.1 GCA_025350265.1 Hyphomicrobiaceae bacterium
TCGATGCCCTTGAGCGCGACGAAGCCTTGCTCCGGCGCACGGCCGCATTTTACCTCTGTTCACCGGCCAATCCGCAAGGTGCGATGGCCGATGCCGCATACATCGGACGCGCACTCGGCCTCGCTCGCAAATACGACTTCATGCTGTTCTTCGACGAATGCTACTCCGAAATCTACAACGGTGACGCCCCCACCGGCGGGCTCGAATTGGCGGCCAAGACACCACAGAAATTCAAAAATATTATTGTTTTCAATTCGTTATCGAAACGTTCAAACCTCCCGGGCCTGCGCTCCGGTTTCGCCGCCGGCGATGGCGATTTTCTGGAAACCTTCGCCGAGATCCGCAATCTCACGGCACCTCAAATGCCAGGCCCGACGCAGCATGCCTCGGCCGCCGTCTGGGCCGAAGAACAACATGCCGTGCGCATCCGCCAGGCCTACCGCGCCAAGTTTGACGTCTGCGATAAGCTTCTGAAAGGCCGCTTCGGCTATAAGAAACCCGCCGGGGGCTTCTTTTTATGGCTAGATATGAAGCATTTAGGCGGCGGAACAAACGCCACGGTAACCCTATGGAAAGATGCCGGTGTCAAAGTGACCCCTGGCAGCTTCCTCGCCCAGGATGATCCGCAGGGGTTCAATCCAGGCACTGATTATATCCGCGTCGCGCTTGTGCACGACGTGGCCACGATCCGGGAAGCGCTGACGCGAATAGTTCAAGTCATAGCGTAACCCAGTTGTGCGTAAATGTTGTACCAAAGTCACGGCGTAGTAGGTCCGACAGACTGGTCCCACAACGGGGCTGGCCAAGGCGGAGCCGCATTTTATGGCCAAAACGGAGCCGGTTCGACTGGCCAAGGCGGACCCGCGCCGGTCACGGGCCGTGGCTTTGGCGGCTTCTTGGGCCGCATGGCCGGCTCGGTTCAATTGGGTGCCTGCACTTTTCTTACCCTTAGCCTGCTCAGCTGGTCTGTCACCGATCCGAGCCTTACCCACATCGCCAGCGGCACCGTCCACAATTGGGTCGGACCGTTCGGAGCCATCGTCTCTGATCTGCTGATCCAGGTTCTCGGCATCGGCAGCATTTTTGCTATTTTGCCGCCGGCCTATTGGGCGCTTCAACTGGCGACCCAAGGTCACCTCCCCCGGCCCAAGCGCAAGCTTGTCCTCGCCACGGTCGCCGTTGTGTGCCTCAGCATGGCGTTGTCATCGCTGCCAGAAATGTCCGGTTGGCCTGTGCGACACGGCTATGGCGGTCTTGTCGGCGACTTCTTTTACACCCGCATGTCCGCGCTTCTGTCGATCGTCAACGCCACCCGGGCAGGCTTTGCGTCGGGCCTGTTTGGCCTGATTGTCGGCGCGCTCGCGCTCTACCGTAGCTTCGGCCTTTCGCTGACCGAGATTGCCGCAGCATTTCAGGTCCGCGCCACCGAATTCAACCGAGAAACGCCCGCGCATGGCATGACCAACCGGACAGCGACAATTGCAACCTATTACTCTCAGGCAGTCAACCACCGCCCCGAAGTTACGACCCCACCGCCGCAATACTCGCACCAGCAACTAAATCCACATTCTCCCGAGTACGCGTTTCATGGTGCGACCGGCGCCACCATGGTCGCAGCGCCAATGGGTGCACCTCGTCCCCACTTTATTTCGGAGCCCGGATCCGGCCCCCACTCGGCACTCCCCCTGCATCCCGTGATGCCACGAGCAGACCTCGTCGGCATCGCAGCCGCCGCACCACGCCAAGCCTGGTTGCGCCCGCTGCGACGGCCAGCGCCATCGGTGGTGCCGGGTTCGTCGCTGTACGCAGCCGAGGATGACCGCCTTTCCGCCACCGACCGGCGACATGCGCCTGCGTTCGATCGCGATACCGACCGGCAAAGCCGCGCCATCGCCGAACGCTTTGCACCGACCGGCATTGACGCCATTGAACCGCATGCTGGGGCGCACATCCGCTCGGAGCCGGAATTCGCGCCGGACCTGCCAACCACGCCTGTAGCCGCACGCCTTGATCCACCCGTCGCGACTCCCCGCGAACCCGCTATCGTCATGACCCGCCCGCACGAACGCACCGCCCACGCGCCGGCTGTCGACCGCTCAGTCACGGTCGCGCCAGGAGGTTTCTTTGCGCGTCTCACCGGTAACTCGGCGGCCGCATCCGGCGCGGTCACTTACAAGCGGCCGAATTATAGCTTGCTTCACCGCTCGCAGCCCCCGCCACACAACCCTGAAATCACTGACGGCAAACTCCTGCAGCGCTCTCAGCTTCTGCTCGAAACGCTCGGCGATTTCGGCATCAAGGGCGATATCGTTGCCGTACGTCCGGGTCCGGTCGTTACCCTGTTCGAATTCGAACCCGCGCGCGGTACCAAATCGTCCCGCGTCATTGGCCTGGCCGACGATATTGCTCGCTCCATGAGCGCCCGCGCCGTCCGCATTGCCGTGGTCCCCGGCGTCAACGCAATCGGCATCGAATTGCCGAACGCGACGCGCGAGCCGGTTGGTTTTCGCGACCTGCTGGAGTCCGAGCAGTTTCGCGCCACAACCTCAAAGCTACCGTTGGCGTTGGGCAAAGGCATCGGTGGCGAACCGATCGTCGCCGATCTCGCTCGCATGCCACACCTTCTCGTCGCCGGTACCACCGGAGCCGGCAAGTCTGTCGGCGTCAACGCGATGATCTTATCGCTGCTTTATCACCTGTCGCCGGATGAATGCCGGTTGATCTTGATCGACCCGAAAATGTTGGAGTTGTCGGTCTACAACGGCATTCCGCACCTGCTCACCCCTGTTGTCACCGACCCGGCCAAGGCCGTCGCCGCACTTAATTGGGCCGTCGGGGAAATGGAGAATCGCTATCGGCGCATGTCTGAATTGTCGGTCCGCAACATCGAAGCGTACAACGCCCGTGTGCATCACCAAGCCAAGGTCGGCGGCACGCCAGCGTCTCCGGTCAGCTCGCACACGCCCATTCCGCATATCGTCATCGTCGTCGACGAGTTCGCCGACCTGATGGCCGTCGCCGGCAAGGAAATCGAGTTCGCGGTCCAGCGGTTGGCGCAGATGGCGCGCGCGGCCGGCATTCACCTCATCATGGCCACCCAGCGTCCATCGGTCGACATCATCACCGGCACCATCAAGGCGAACTTCCCGACCCGCATTTCATTCCGCGTCACGTCGCGCATCGATAGCCGCACAATTCTCAATGAGCAGGGCGCCGAGCAGCTTCTCGGCCAGGGCGATATGCTGTACGCGAGCGGCAGCGGCCAGATCGTGCGCGTCCATGGCCCGTTCGTCTCGGACGCGGAAGTCGAATCGATCGCCGCCTACTTGCGCGGACTTGGCGCGCCGGCCTATGTCGACGGGCTCACTGACACCCCCGATCACGACGACACCGAAAAGCCGCCCGAGCCGCTCGATGAGGATTACCTGTACGATCGCGCCCTGGCCCTCGTACGTGCCGAGCAAAAAGCATCGGTCAGCTTCGTCCAGCGCAAGCTCGGCATCGGATATAATCGCGCCGCCGGCATCATCGAACGCATGCAGTCGGACGGCCTCGTCAGTGCGCCCAGCGCGGCCCACCGTCGCGAAGTGCTTACGCCGGAACCCGCTCATGAGGCACCAACTAGCCCGCCCGTTTACTGAAGGCAGAGCGGCAACGGCGGGGTTTTCCACTACCCTTTTGAGCGCCAGCATCATTTCCCAAGCCTTCGCTGTTCCGCCACCATGATGTCTCATTGTAGGGACAGGGCATTATCGGCAACGTGCGTCCGCCGACCCTTCGCATCCCGACGCAAACCAGCCCCGGCGCTTCCGCAGTATTCGTGGCGCTGTCGTGTGGGTTGCGCCCGTCGCAATGAGGAATCTTAAGACATGATGGCATTTTCACGCGCGGTATCCATGGCGGCCCTTCGCGCCGGCATCGGCAGTCGGTCGTCGACCTACGCGCTGTGCGCCATGACCTTGGCAACAGCCGTCCTCGTTCAATCGACCGGCACCTCCGCCCAGACCGCGCCAGCTGCGGCACCTCCGGCGATGACCACGACTGTTGTTCCCGCCAGCAATGTCCTTGACGAGAAACAAATTGCTGCATTGAAAGAGGTTAGCAAGTACTTCAATGAGTTAAAGCAGCTTAAGGGCAGCTTTAACCAAATAAATGCAGATGGAAAGAAGCTGCGCGGCAAGTTTTTAATCAAGCAACCCGGAAAATTCCGCTTCGATTACGCCAGTGGCAGCAAGATGATAATAGTGTCGGATGGAAAATATCTGTCTATTCAGGATTTAGACTTGAAAACGGATAGCAGCTGGGAACTGGATCGCACGCCGTTCCGCTTGCTGCTCCGCAATGACGTTGATCTCGTCCGCGACGCCGCGATCCTCGAAGTGCAGGATGCCGACGATTTGATCATCGTCAGCGTGCAAGACAAAAGCCCCGATACTCCGGGCCGGATTAAATTATTCCTCGGCACCAAGCCGACGATTGAGCTGAAGGAATGGGTCACCACGGATGCTCAGGGTATAGACACCCGCATCGAGATTTCTGACCTCAACCGCAAGGACGAGATTGCGGCGGATCTCTTCACGCCGATGTCCCCTACGTTGCAAAAGTTACAGCAAAATCAAAACTGATGGCTGTTAACTGGCCGTCGATAACAAATTCGTGAGTAGATAAGTTAGTCCTTGCCTATTGCGAATCTGTCGCTTATTTTCATCCCTATGCGAGGCTGTTCAAGCCATCTAGTTCCCCCAACTAGTTGAACGAGCCTGCGGTGTTGGTCCCCTCCCAATGCCGTGCGTGATAAGCGCACATACCGCCCAGTCTTTTCCCCCGAAAAGACTGGGCTTTTTTATGTCTACCATCGGCCCTACAGGGCCAAGCATGCCCGTTCGGCCAAAAAGTGGTCAGGTCAGTGGACGCGCACTTCCAAAGCCTCGCCTGCTGCCGCCGGATCGGCGAAGATGATCCCGCCTGCAACGTCGCCAAATTCATCGTCGATCGCTCTGAGTTCGTCTGCAACGCGCCTCAGGCGCGCCGAAATCTTATCCGTCAAATGCAGCGCAAGCCCGGCGTCTTCAACCATCAGTTTGTGCATCGTCTCACGTTTGAGCTTCAAGCACCTGACCTGCCCTCGCGCTACGATCGAAGCGCCATGCACGTGCTCAATGAGCATTGCCATCTCGCTGATGAGAGAGCCAATTTCGATGGGCTCGGTTGCATCCGCCTGCGCGCTCAACCATTCTGCGGAGCCACCGACAATGAGAAAGGCTGCATCCGCGTCCGCGCCGCATTCAGTTATTTTATCGCCTGTACGAAACACGATCCGTTCTGCGTACCGGGCAATTTCCGTGAGCTGCAGTGGCTTCAGACCATGAAATAATTCGACACCGAGCAACGGCGTCACAAGCGGATCGATAGCCATGAATGCCAAATCCCAAACATCTTGCGCTCTGAACGCGAGCGCACACTGGGACGGGCTCGAACGAGCAACAAATGCGCGCGCCGTCGTTACTCCAAATGCTACAGTTTCAGAAGGTTAGCGGAGTCATCACGTCCCGTCGAGTATGCATTACCGAACTCGTGTTGATAAGCCACGCACACGCGTAGAGACCACGAGCGGCCACGATCACGGGACCAGCTTGTACCCGCCGGTTTCGGTGACCAGCAATTCGGCATTCGAAGGGTCTTTTTCGATCTTTTGCCTGAGCCGATAGATATGGGTTTCAAGCGTATGTGTCGTTACACCCGAGTTGTAGCCCCACACCTCTGCCAGCAGCACATCCCGGGTCACGAGTTTTTCACCTGCGCGATAGAGATATTTGAGGATCGATGTCTCTTTCTCCGTCAGACGCACTTTTCCACCCTTCTCATCCAGCAAGACCTTCGACGCTGGCTTGAATGAGTAGGATCCGATTGTAAAAACAGCGTCTTCGCTCTGATCATGCTGCCTGAGTTGCGCCCGAATCCGCGCCAGCAAAACCGCGAACTTGAACGGCTTCGTCACATAGTCGTTGGCACCCGAATCAAGGCCCAGGATCATATCGGCGTCCGACACATTCCCGGTCAGCATGATGATGGGACTTTTGAAACCGTTTTTGCGCAGTAACTTGCAGGCCTCGCGGCCGTCCATGTCAGGCAGTTGCACATCGAGAATGACCAGATCGACCTGCCCTCCACGCGCCTTTTCCACCCCTTGGCCGGCTGTGGCCGCAGACTGCACATCGAACTCTTCGTAAAGACCCAGCTGCTCGCGCAGCTGCTCCCGCAGGTCATTGTCGTCGTCGACCAGTAAAATGGTACGCACGTTGCTCATGGCGTCGTTCGTCCGTTGAAAAGTTTCAGGCAGCCGTCGACCCGTAAAACCCGCTCGAGGCAACTGCCATGACTTGGTCCATTGTCTTAGTTATTGTCGGTATCTGCCGGCACCGCAAGGGCCAGCAATTGCCCCGCCGCACAACACCGTCAACGCAGGCCAGAAACTTGAGTTCACCCTCAATTGGTCAGGCTCAAAATTGACTGCATGCCGGCTTCAACTGTCGGCACGATCCCGGATGATACGTCATGAAAAGCAAGGCCGCGCCCGTCTTTCGCGTGACTAGCCGGTCTCGGTCCGCAACGCACGGCCATATCACCGTTGGCAACTTGACCTTTCGCTGCGCTCTCGGGCGCGCTGGCATGCGCTCCCGCAAACGCGAGGGCGATGGCGCCACACCTGTCGGCATCTGGCGGTTCTGCAGTATCTATTTCCGGCGCGACCATATCCATCGCCCCCACAGCGGCTTACCCGTTCTGCCCATTCGCCGCCACGATGGCTGGTGTGACGCACCCGCCGACCGCAACTACAATCGACGCGTCGACTTGCCTTATCCAGCCAGTGCAGAAACTCTTTGGCGCGACGACACCTTGTACGACCTGATCGTCGTTCTCGACCATAACACACAACCCCGACGGCGCGGCGGCGGCAGCGCAATTTTCATTCATGTCGCCCGCGCCGGTTTGATGCCGACCGAAGGCTGTATAGCGCTCCCCTTGCCGCACTTGCGCCGCCTCGTGGCCAATGCACGTGCCGGCTCCCGCCTGCTCATCAACTAAATGCCTTTCCCGAAAGCAAATGGCCCGATGCGCGAGCACCGGGCCATTCGATTATCCGAACAGCAACCCTGCTCAGTAGTTGTAGGCGCGCTCGCCGTGATCGGTGATGTCGAGCCCTTCGCGCTCTTCGTCCACCGTCGACCGCAGACCGATGAGGATATCGACCAGCTTGTAGAGAATGATCGACCCAAGGCCTGACCACAGCAACGTCATGCCCACGGCTTTGCACTGAATGATGACTTGCTTCATCATCTCGAAGTCGTCGACCTTACCGGTTTCGTAGTTGAAGATGCCCTGCCCACCGAATTTCGGGTTAACCAGAACGCCTGTCATGATCGCGCCGAGAATGCCGCCCACGCAATGCACACCGAACACGTCGAGCGCATCGTCATAGCCGAACTTGTTCTTGACTGTAGAACAGAACGAGAAGCACACGAAACCCGCCATCAAGCCGAGCACGATTGACCCGGCCGGACCCGCGTAACCAGCGGCAGGCGTCACTGCGACCAAACCGGCAACGGCGCCCGAAACCATTCCGAGCAAGCTGGGACGGCCCTTTTCAACGTTCTCAGCGATCATCCACGCCAGCGCTGCGGCAGCGGTTGCAACGAACGTGTTGACCATCGCCAAGGCCGCCACGCCATTCGCTTCCAGCGCCGAACCGGCGTTGAACCCGAACCAGCCAACCCACAGCAGCGACGCACCGATCATCGTCATGGTCAACGAGTGCGGAGCCATCGATTCCTTGCCGAAGCCGACGCGTTTGCCGATCATCATCGCACCGATCAGACCGGCGATGCCGGCGTTGATGTGCACCACCGTGCCACCTGCGAAATCGATCGCGCCCCATTTGAACACCATGCCGGCATTCGCGTTGACCACGTCGAGCGCCGCCTGCGCCACCGCCACCTTGGCAGCATCAGTACCCGCAGCAGTTACGGCCTTTGCAGCATCAGTGATGGCATCCGGGCCGGCCCAGTACCAGACCATGTGCGCGATGGGAAAATAGACGAACGTCACCCACAACGGGATGAACAATGCCAGCGCCGAAAATTTGATGCGCTCGGCGAAAGCGCCGACGATCAATGCCGGCGTAATGGCCGCGAACGTCATCTGGAAGGCAACGTACGCATATTCGGGAATGACCACGCCGTTACTGAACGTCCCGACGGTCGAATCTACCTTGACGGCTTTCAAGAACGTATTGGTAAACCCGCCGATGATGGAATTGAAGCTCGTGCCTTCCGTGAACGTGATGCTGTATCCGTAAAGCACCCAGATAACGGACACGATGCAAACTGTGTAAAACACCTGCATCAGGATCGACAGCATGTTCTTGGACCTCACCAGTCCGCCGTAAAACAGGGCAAGACCCGGCACTGTCATGAGTAACACCAGCGCGCTGGAAATAAGCATCCAGCTCGTGTCGCCTTTGTTGGGCACCGGCGCATCGGCAAAAGCCGGAAGTGCGCCCGCAAGCATCAGCGCTGCGGTTGCAAGAGCGGTCTTTACCCCACTCGAATCTCTGTCTCTGGTCATTAAATCAAATCTCCCCCGTTGGTTAAGTGGTACCGCCTGACGAATGATTAGATAAGTCATTCGCCGACCATTATAGCGAGCCCTGTGACTGGACACGCCGGTTGAAGCCTAGATGGATCGGCAAGAGTTTAAAGTGCCGTGTCGTCTGTTTCGCCTGTGCGAATGCGCACGGTGTGCTCGATAGCCGTCACAAAGATTTTTCCATCGCCGATTTGCCCGGTCTTCGCCGCAGTGACGATCGCCTCCACGGCGCGGGTGACGTCGGTCGTTTGCACCGCCACCTCGATTTTCACTTTCGGCAAGAAATTCACCGCATATTCGGCACCGCGATAGATTTCTGTATGCCCTTTTTGCCGGCCATAGCCCTTGACCTCCGAAACCGTCATCCCCTGAAATCCCAGATCCGTCAGTGCTTGACGCACTTCCTCCAATTTGAACGGCTTGATGATCGCAGTCACGAGTTTCATAACCAAGTACTCCTATTTCGCCCCGCCCCCGAGCAGGCGTCAGTAAAATCTTAAACAAGTTGCATGCCAACTTACTGCAAACGCAAAAGCACGATTGAATCCAAGATGTTGCCACAATCGCAAAGTCCACTTGCACTGACATGCAGGCAGCAGATGCCCAATAGTTAGGCGTCGCGGCTAATTTTTAGGCTGCCGTTTCGGTTCAATGACGCCATACGCATTTGGACGCTCGCGAATGAGCCCTTCCTGCATCACCGAAGCCACCAGCACGCCGTCCCTTGTAAACACTGACCCACGACAGACACCACGCCCGTGCTGGCTGGAGGGACTGTCTTGCACGTACAGCAACCACGCGTCCGCCCGGAATGGACGGTGAAACCACAGCGCATGATCGAGGCTGGCCATCTGCATATCGTGATCGAACATCAGCTTGCCATGCGCAATCAAAGCCGTATCCAGCAGCGTGAAATCAGACGCATACGCCAGCACGCACTGGTGCAGCGGAAATGCGTCAGGCAGCGTGCCCGTTGCGCGCATCCAGATGGCCTGTTCGGGTGCACCCTTGGTTCTCACGAGATACCGCGACACATCAACCGGACGCATCTCGATCGGCCGCTCGCGCCGCCAATAATTGCGAATATCGGCGGGCACGTCACCCTCGAACTTCTGCAGCAGATCCTTTTCTGTCGGCAACGTCTCCGGCATCGGCACATCGGGCATGACGATCTGATGCGTAAGCCCAGTCTCGGCCTTTTGAAATGACACGCTCATGGCGAACATAGCTTTGCCGTGCTGGATGCCAGTCACCCGCCGCGTCGTGAACGAGTTGCCATCGCGCAGCCGCTCAACTTCATAAATGATCGGAACCTTAGGGTCGCCCGGCAATAGAAAATACGCATGCATCGAGTGCGCCACCCGCTCCTCGGGTACAGTTCGGACAGCAGCCACCAGTGCTTGCCCGAGAACCTGCCCCCCGTACACCCGCTGCCATCCGTCTTGCGGCGACAGTCCGCGAAACAGGTTTTCCTCCAACGTTTCCAGATCGAGGAGCGCCACAAGTTTGTCGAGCGCCACAGAAGGCTTGGTGTTGCTTTTCGGAAGCTTCTTGGCCGGCATGCTCAGGTTCTCCAGCGGCTATCACGAACGGATTGATAATCGGGTTTGTAGCCGGACCATATGCGTCGACAGCCGATTTCCAAAGTTTTTCGACTGCTGATCGGCTGTCTTCGTCATCGAGGCGACGACACGCTGCCAAGTCTTGACCTGCGCTGCCTCGGTTTTTCTGGCGGTCACGTTGTTCGTGCCCTAAATTGGCGTCATGACTGATACCCCCCCCATCGACGTCCTCATCGGCGGCGGCAGCTACGCCGGCCTCGCGCTTGCCCTCGCGCTGTCCCATCAATCCGGCGGCGAACTCTCTGTCACCGTCGCAGCACCCGACTTCCCTTCGCTCGACCCGTCCGCAGGGCCGGTCCGCGCCACCGCCCTGTCGCGCGCCTCGCTCGCATTTCTGCGCCATGTCGAACTCTGGGAGCAAAAGTCCCCGTTTGCGCAGCCTGTCGCATCGATCGAGCTGACCGACTCCGACTTGGGCGATGTGATCAGACCCCCACGCCTGACATACGACTTGGCTTTATCTGAAGCGGCCCTTCCCAGGATGGTTATTCTGGAGAACCGGCATCTCGGGGCGGCTCTCCACCACGCGGCGCGTGCAGCGCCCGGTGTCACATTGCGCGAAGGCACCGCCATTGCAGCTTTTTCATCCTCACCCACCAATGCCGTGGCCGTCCCCGGCGACGGCTCTAAGCTCACGGCCCGCCTGCTCGTCGCCGCCGATGGCGGTCGGTCGGTAATCCGCGCCGCAGCCAATATCCCCGTGCACGAGCGTCCGTATGACCAGTCTGGCATCATCACGATCGTCGAACTTGCACACCCCCATCACGGCCGAGCCATACAGCACTTTCTGCCTGCCGGACCGTTCGCCGTTCTGCCGATGACGGGCAATCGTATCTGCATCACCTGGTCTGAAAGCGCACTCGAGGCCAAACGCATCACATCGCTCGATGCTAAAGCTTTCAGGCGAGAGATCGAGGTCCGCCTGGGGCACGATTTCGGTCCCCTGCAATCGCTATCGCCGCCGCAGTCCTGGCCTTTGACGTTCGCTGTCGCGCGCACCCTGATCTCGAACCGCTTGGCTCTGATCGGTGATGCCGCTCACACCGTGCATCCAATCGCCGGCCAAGGCCTCAACCTTGCCTTGCGTGACGTCGCCGCGCTGAGCGATTGCATCGTCGATACCGCCCGCCTTGGTCTCGACATCGGCGCGATGGACACTTTGCAGCGCTACGAACGCTGGCGCCGCTTCGACAACCTCGCCTCCGCCACCGGCTTTGACGCGCTCAATCGCCTGTTCTCGCTATCATCGACATTAGCCCGCTCAGCGCGCACCGCAGCGCTCGGCATTGTCGACCAACTCCCGGGTCTCAAATCCCTGCTGATCGATGAGGCGAGCGGCGCAATCGGTGATCGACCACGCCTGCTGCGCTAAATCACGGCAATAATATTGCAGCCAACGCCAATATCGCCGGCACTGCTTGCACCAAAAAAATTCTGGGCTTTACCGTCGCCGCGCCGAACACCCCGGCCACCACCACGCAGCCGAGAAAAAAGATCGTCACGTCCTGCCGGGAAGCCCACACGCCCCAGATCAGGCCAGCTGCCAAAAAACCGTTGTACAGGCCCTGATTGGCCGCGAGCGTCGCCGATGCAGCCGCGGATTCCGGCGTTTGATTGAAGACTTTCATCCCAATCGGCTTGGTCCACAAAAACATCTCAAGCACCATGAAGCCGATATGCTCAAGCGCTACGAAAGCCGTCAAAATCACACCGATCCAAGCCATTTGCCATCCCCGCCGCCAATCACGCGTCTATTGAGACGCAAAACGGGCCCGCCGGCAACCTTGCCGACGCGCCCGCCATTAAATCAGTCGGCAAACTTACCGCACCCGGCGCGGATTGAGATAGAGATCGCATTCCTGCTTCTCGATCTTCGGCTTGATGCGACCCGCCGCCACGTCGGCGGCCAGCGCTTTCAAATGCTTCCGGCATCCGCGATTGAACGCCAGCATGCCGCAGAACAATTGCAGCACCATAACCAGTCGCTTGTCGGCCTGTTCGCGCTTGATGCGCCCGCGCCACTTTCCGAACGACAAGAGCCGCCCCGTGATCCGCCCGATCACATCATCCTGCTGATTATAAAGCGTATAGTCGCCCGCGAAGTCGATGATGTCGCGCCGTAAACGAAAGAACTGCGGGACGCCGTCTTCCAATATCGTGAACGACCAGTTCTCAGGCATGAACGGATATTTGTGCGCGCTGCGCTCCAGATACACCATGAACTCATGGTCGTTCAGGTTGGCGGAAAACGCGATCACCGGCGTTCCCTGAGCACCGTATGTCAGCTGCAGCGAGCGCGCCAGCATCAAGTCCATCGTCGCGCGCCAATTCAGCGTCTCATTAAACAGCTTGAACACCAGCCTCTTATCCATACCGGTCTTCTGCTTCCACAATTCCTCGCGATAGCCGAGCAAACCAGTGCGCTCGCCGTTCTCGGTCACTTCGGCGAAAATATCCATGTCTGATGTAAATTGGCGAGATTTCGCCTTGTTGCGCTCATGTTTGAATAAACCGAAGACCACCGAATGAAAATTGGTGATCCACACATCGACGTCGAATTCGTGGAATTCGTTGCCTGCCTTGACCTGCCGCGAAGCGTGCGCCGGCAGCCCTTTTTCAGCCTTGGCTTCAGCTGCGGCAACCTTTGCCTTCGCCACTGAAACCGGCTTGTGCGGCGCTTCCGCCCGCGCCTCGCGCGCCGCATCCGCCGCTGCCGCATCTGCACCGATATCGCGTGCCTGGCTGCCGTCCGCCATGATCGAATTCCTTGTTCTGGGGCCGCGCGAATCCGCACGCAAAACAATCGCAGCCAGACGAATCACTCGTGCAAGGTTAGCATTTGGTGCCTGCAAACCGCCGTCCAGGCCGCTGAAAGCTGGGGATATCGCACGCCGCCCACCAAAGTCGTTCGCAACAGAAGCGGCGCGCAGTCATGCCAGGGCAACCGTTATCTGCCGCGCCGTCCCGTCAGCCCCGTGCCCCAAAAATCGCACTCCCCACCCGCACGTGCGTTGCACCAAGACTGACCGCGCATTCAAAATCACTGCTCATCCCCATGCTGAACTTTGCCAAGCCGAGTTCGCCGGCCATTTTCGCCAGCAACGCGAAATGCGGCGCCGGCATATCTTCAACCGGCGGAATACACATCAGCCCCGCGATCGCCAGGCGCAACTCGTCCCGGCAATACGCCACGAATGCAGCTGCGTCCTTGGGCGCAATGCCCGCTTTCTGCGGCTCTTCGCCGGTATTGATCTGCACGAACAAATCGAGCATCCGCCCCTGCTTGGCCATTTCCGCAGCCACGGCAGCCGCGATCTTGGGCCGATCGATGGTTTCGATCACATCAAACAGCACCACCGCTTCGCCAGCCTTGTTTGATTGCAGCGGCCCGATGAGATGCAACGAAATATCCGGATGGTGCTCCCGCAACGCCGGCCATTTCGCCTTAGCTTCCTGCACTCGGTTCTCGCCGAAAACCCTCTGCCCCGCAGCCAGCACCGGCACGATATCAGCAGCCTCATACGTTTTCGACACCGCCACAAGCGTCACGCTTTCAACGCTACGTCCCGCGTCCAGGGCAGCCGCGTTGATGCGCGCACGCACATCGATCAGACGCTTCACCACGCCGTCTTCGCTGGTAGAAACCGTCGCTGAATCCCTACTCATGCCGTACCTATCCTTGACCCACCGACGCCTTTCAGGCTCTTTACGCTCCAACCCTGCGATTTTCAAAGAGACAGCCTTACATGGCCACCGAACGCTACAACGCGCCTGCCAGCGAGAAGCATTGGCAACAGGTCTGGGACCAGCGCGAAGTCTTCAAGACCCGCACCGACACCTCCAAGCCTAAATGCTACGTGCTGGAAATGTTCCCGTATCCATCAGGCCGCATTCACATGGGCCACGTCCGCAATTACACGCTGGGCGACGTGCTCGCACGCTACAAGCGCGCAAAGGGCTTCAACGTTTTGCACCCAATGGGTTGGGACGCGTTTGGCTTGGCAGCCGAGAATGCCGCCTTGGAGCGTGGCATCCATCCCGCAACCTGGACCTACGACAACATTGCCTCGATGAAGGCCCAGCTTAAGCAGATGGGTTTGTCAATCGATTGGGACCGCGAGATCGCCACCTGTCACCCGTCGTACTACGTTCATCAGCAGAGAATGATCTTGGACATGATGGCCAAGGGCCTGATCTATCGCAAGTCCAGCAAGGTGAATTGGGACCCGGTCGACCACACCGTTTTGGCCAACGAACAGGTGATCGACGGCAAAGGTTGGCGCTCCGGCGCCATCGTCGAGCAGCGCGAACGCCTGCAGTGGGCCTTCAAGATCACCGACTACGCCGAGGATCTTCTGGCTGGGTTGCGCACCCTCGACAAATGGCCCGAGAAGGTCCGCGTGATGCAGGAAAACTGGATCGGTCGCTCCGAAGGATTGCTGATCCGCTGGAAACTTGATCCTGAAACTTCCCCGGCGCAACACGCAGAACTCGAAATCTTCACCACCCGGCCCGATACGCTGTTCGGAGCATCGTTCATGGCGGTCGCGCCAGATCATCCGCTGGCAAAATCCATGGCGGAGAAAAATCCGGAGCTGGCGACTTTCTGTGACGAATGTCGACGCATGGGAACGTCTGCGGCCGACCTGGAAACTGCGGAGAAAAAAGGTTTCGATACCGGTGTCAGGGCTATTCATCCGCTTGATCCAACATGGAAAGTACCTGTCTTCGTCGCTAACTTCGTGCTCATGGAATACGGCACCGGTGCCATTTTCGGTTGTCCGTCGGGCGACCAGCGCGACATCCAGTTCGCCCGTAAATATAATCTCCCCGTCATCCCTGTCGTAGTCCCCGTGGACGAACCCGCACGGGCCCAAGCGCTGAACAAAATCCACGAAGGCATAGCCTTCGATGGTGACGGCGTCATGATCAACTCCCACTTCCTGGACGGCATGACGCCGAAGCGTGCCTACGCCGCCGTCGCGGCGCGTTTAGAGGAAGAAAAACTTTCTGGCGCACCAGTTGCCGCACGTAAAGTCAACTTCAAGCTGCGGGATTGGGGAATCTCACGCCAGCGCTACTGGGGGTGCCCGATCCCGGTCGTACATTGCGGCACGTGCGGCATCGTACCCGTCCCCGCCAGCGACTTGCCAGTCACGCTGCCTGAGGACGCCACATTCGACGTCCCCGGCAATCCGCTCGACCGCCACCCCACCTGGAAGCATGTCGCTTGCCCGACGTGTCGCAAACCCGCCGTCCGCGAAACCGACACGATGGACACCTTCGTCGACAGCTCCTGGTACTTCGTCCGCTTCACCGCCCCGCACGCCAAGACCCCGACCGATGCCGCTGCAACCAACTACTGGCTGCCGGTCGACCAGTATATCGGCGGCATCGAACACGCGATCTTGCACTTGCTCTATTCCCGCTACTTCGCCCGTGCCATGGGCGTAACCGGACACCTGCAGAAAAGCCTCGCGGAACCGATCGAGGCGCTGTTCACGCAAGGGATGGTCGTTCACGAAACCTACCGCCGCGCCGGCATCGATCCCCCCCAATGGCTGCTGCCCACCGAAATCCACTTTGAAGGGGAGGGCGATACGCACACCGCCACTGAAATCGCGACCGGCAAGCCGGCGACGATCGGTTCGATCGAGAAAATGTCGAAGTCAAAGAAAAACCTCGTCGATCCCGATGATATTATCGCCAATTACGGCGCTGACTGCGCACGCTGGTTCGTCCTTTCAGACAGCCCGCCTGAGCGCGATGTCATCTGGACCGAAGACGGCGTCAAAGGTGCCAATCGCTTTATCCAGCGTGTCTGGCGCATCGTCGATGACGTCGCCGACATCCCTATACAGGGAGATGAAATGCCTTCTATTTTTTCTCCCGATGCTCTGGCGCTCAGGAAAACTGCGCACAAGACACTGCACGGCGTCAGTCAAAACATCGAGGGCCTCCGCTTCAACGTTGCGGTGGCCGGCCTGTACGAGTTGACGAACGCTCTGGCCGCCGCCTCCAAGTCTGGCGATGGAATGTCCTTCGCCGTCCGCGAGGCAACGATCATCCTCGTCCAGCTTCTCGCCCCCATGATGCCGCATCTGTCGGAGCAATGTTGGGAGAGGCTTGGAAACCACACTCTGATCGCAGACTCACCCTGGCCCCTTGCCGACGTGGCATTGCTCATTGACGATACGATCACCATCGCCGTACAGGTCAATGGCAAACGGCGTGCCGAGCTGATAGTCCCCCGCGACCTTTCGCAGGAAGATTTGCAGGCTCGGGCATTGCTGCTGGACACGGTGGTCAAGGCAGTAGACGGCAAGCCCGTTAAAAAAGTCATCGTCGTGCCGCAGAGGATCGTCAATGTTGTCGCGTAAGGCAAGCAAGCTGGCCAGCAACACTCCACCGCAGCGGCGGTCGGCAAAGCTGGTGCTTGCCGCATCGCTTGGAATCGCAGCCATCGCTTTAAGCGCATGCGGTGCCAGTTCGGGCGGCTTCCACCCGCTCTATGGCACCGATGGCGGCAAGACGTATGATCAGCGCCTCGCGACCGTCGAAATTGCCAATATTCCCGGCCGGGTCGGTCAACGCATCCGCAACGAACTTGTGTTCGAACGCTCAACCGGTGCCGAGGCCGTCAATCCCGAGCGGCGCCTGGACGTAATCATCACCGAAACGCTGTTGACCACCTTGGTCAATTCTACCGGCGCATCGAGTAGCCAAGTTTATCAACTCGAAGCCAGATACCAGCTCATCGACCTCAAGACCAAGAAGAAGATCTTCGAGGGTCGCAGCCTCGGCCGCGGCAGCTTCGATAGGTTCGATTCCATTTATTCCAACGTCCGAGCGCGCCAGGACGCCGAAAACCGCGTCTCAAAATCGGTTTCCGACGAGATCCGGGAACGTCTGCTCGCATTCCTGTCCCGCCCCAGCTGAACGCATGGTCGCCATCAAAGCTCACGAAGCCGATGCATTTCTGCGTACGGTATCGCCCAAGATCAATGCTTTGCTGTTCTTCGGAAGCGACGAAGGCCTCATCGCTGAACGAGCTCAGGTAACTTGTAAGGCAGCAGCCGCCAACGCTTCGCCGCCAGGTGAGATCCTGCGCCTCGATGACCTTGATCTGGAGCAGGATCCTGGCCGCCTGATCGTCGAACTGACGACGATTTCCATGTTCGGGGGCCGCCGCATCATTCGTGTCTCGGCCAGCCGTCGCATAACCGCAGCAGTGATCGGGCCATTATTGACCGCGCCACTGGAAGGACTTCTGGTGATCGAGGCCGGCAACCTCAAGCCTGACGAGGGACTGCGCGGCCTGTTCGAAAAATCTCCGACTTCGGCAGCGATCGCCTGCTACGCGGACAACGAACGCGATCTCGAAAACGTCATCCGCCCGATCCTGGCAACATATAAACTGGACATTACACCGGCCGCGAAGTCCGCATTGATCGCACGCCTCGGTGCCGATCGCGCACAATCCCGCGCCGAAATCGAGAAGCTTGCATTATATTGTTACGGCCAGCCCCGCATCGAAATCGCCGACGTCGAAGCAGCCACCGGCGATGCCTCTGAGTTAGCCTTAGATACTGTCGTCGTTGCCATTGCAAATGGCCAACCCGCCCTCGCTCTTGCCGCCTCAGAGCGCGCGATGTCTGGTGGCGAAAATCCTCAAGCCCTCATCATCGCCACCCAACGCTATTTCCAGCGCCTTCACCGTGTCCGCATCGCCCTCGAGGTGACTGGCTCGATCGACGCAGCGCTGCGCTCCCTCCGTCCACCCCTGCATTTTAAGGCACGCGACACGTTTGCACGCCACGTTCAGGCTTGGCCGGCCGCTAAAATCATGCGAGCGATTGGCCGCATCGCCTTGGCCCAGCGGTCTGCACGCTCAAGCACCATCGATGACACCTTGGCGGCCGACCGCCTGGTTCTTGACCTATCAAGGCTCGCCACATCCCGCGCTTAATCCCACCGTCTAACCCGGCCGCCGTCCACCCAGCCGCAGAGAGAACCCCTCATGTCCGCTTCGAAATACGACGTCATCGCCATCGGTAATGCCATCGTTGACATCATCGGCCGCTGCGATGACGCCTACTTAACCAAACACGACTGTTTGAAGGGGCACATGCGATTGGTCGACGCGCCGACGATTACCGCTTTATATCGTGGGCTGGGCGAATCGACTGAAATCTCTGGCGGCTCGGCCGCAAATACCGCCGTGGGAATTGCCTCGTTCGGGGGGCGCGCCGCCTTCATCGGCAAAATCGCCGACGACGCATTCGGGGCCACGTTCACGCGCGACATCGTATCCGCCGGCGTTGCGTTCTCCGCCGCCCCGTCTACGATTGGCGTGCCGACGTCATGTTCGCTGATTCTGGTGACTCCGGACGGTGAGCGCACAATGAACACCATGCTGGGTATTTCCACCCATCTGGGAGACACCGAGTTGATCCCCTCGATGATCGCCGACGCCAAAATTCTTTATCTCGAAGGCTATTTGTTCGACCGCACCGAAGCCAAAGCTGCCTTCCGCAAGGCTGTTTCGATCGCTAAAGCCGCCGGCCGAGAAGTTGCACTTACACTATCGGACGGTTTCTGCGTCGACCGCCATCGCGACGAATTCAAAGCGTTGATCCGCGACGGCGTGGACATCGTCTTCGCCAACGAGGACGAGATAAAGTCCCTTTATCAAGTCAGCGACTTCTCTACCGCTGCCAAGTCCGCCGCGGTCGACATGAAACTAGGCGTCCTCACGCGTGGCGCACTGGGCTCGGTGATCCTGTCAAACGGTCGCCAAATTTCCATCCCTGTCGCCCCCGTGGCGCACGTCATCGATTCCACCGGTGCCGGCGATCTCTATGCAGCTGGTTTCCTGTATGGATACAGCCAGGGTGCAACCCTTGAGCAAGCCGGCCGGCTCGGCAGCCTCGCCGCTGCGGAGATCATAATTCAAATTGGCGCACGCCCGGCTAAGGCCTTGAAAAATTTGACCCACGCGTGAGGATTATAATCACTACAACGCCGCATGAGCTTGACAAACCGCAACAAATATTCCTATGAAAAGGGAGCATTAAGAGCTCGTTTTTGCCCAGAAAACGCAGCGCTGGCTTGAACACGACTGAAACCTCTCAGTCGTTCTCACCATATTGGGCATCACCGATGACGAACGCACGACGGCCACGCGGGCGACCAAAGGGCACTGGCATCAACGACCGTCAAATGCTGGGCAACATTGCCGGCATCTTGGCTGCCGATGGTAGCCTCAAGCCAACGACCGCGATCCGCTTGGCCGGCGTTACGGATCCGTCGGTCGTCCGCCGGCTGCGGGAGAAACTCAAGTTGCAGCCGCTGACCAGCCCTACATCAACCAAACGAAAAACACTTGGCAACACCAAGCGCAGCCCTCCCATGGCGCGAAATTTGGGCAAATCAGGCCGTGCGACACTTGCAATGCAGCCTCTTGCAATGCCTGTACGTCCTGCGCCCGAGGTCACCGAATCGTCACCCGCATCCGCCAAAGCAAACCAGTCAGACGCGGCAGACCCGGCCGCCCAGCCGCCGCCGAAACCGGCGACACCCCGGCCGGATCCCCAACAAGAGGCTCTGCGCCTGTCGGCCGAAGCTGCCGCCGCCATGTCGCGACTTTACCTGCACTGCATGAATTTTGCGGCGGAGAATAATCCACTCAGTTTTGCGTTCCGAACACAGGCTGCGATGGGTCAGTGGATGGCAGCAATGATGTCCCAGCCGATGAACAACCCTTTCCATCGCGAAAACCAATGATTTAGGGTGCTTCCGGAAAACGCGAGCATGGGGCAGCGGCTACGCCGTGCAACGATTTCAATAAATCCGGAACAACTCTAGACCCGCCGCAGTGCGACCGTTGAAGTTGTGTGATCCTCGGACTTGGTGATGATCAACCCGGCCCGCTGTCGCGTCGGCAGAATATTCTCATGCAAATTCTTGAGATTGATCGTCTGCCAGATCTCAAGTGCTCGCGCCATCGCCTGTGCATGATCGAGATTGGCGTAGCGATGAAAATACGCTGCCGGATCGCGGAACGCGGTTTGCCGCAGCTTCAAAAAGCGTGAAATGTACCAGCGCTGGATCACCATCTCGTCGGCGTCGATGTAAATGGAAAAATCGAGAAAATCCGAAACATAAGGTATTGCCGTTCCATCCTTCGGCAGTCGTGCCGGCTGAAACAGGTTCAATCCCTCGACAATGAGGATGTCAGGTTGACTGACGACGATGTCCTGCCCCGCCACAACATCGTAGTGGAAGTGCGAATACACCGGAGCCGCCGCACTGTCTTTGCCGGATTTCACGTCATTGAGAAAATTCAACAAGCGCCCGATGTCGAAACTTTCAGGAAAACCTTTGCGATTCATGATGCCGCGCTCTTCCAGCGTCGCATTGGGCCACAAGAAGCCGTCCGTCGTAACAAGATCGACTTTCGGATGATCCGCCCATCGCGCCAGCAACGCTCGCAATACGCGTGCCGAGGTACTTTTCCCGACGGCAACCGATCCGGCGATCCCGATGATAAAAGGCACTCGATGGTCTTTGCGACCGAGAAAACGGTTCGTAACGGCATGTAATTCTTGCGATGCCGCAACGTATAAATTCACCAGCCGCGACAGTGGCAGATAAATCTCCTCCACTTCAACCAGTGACAAGTCTCCGATCAGGCCACGCACCTGTTCGAGATCGCGCTCGACGAGCGTCATCGGGGTATCGGCTCTCAGCTTCGACCATTGACCACGATCGAAGACCCGATAGGGAGAAAATTGAAGATTGGACCGGCTCGGCATGTCCATCGGTCGCGATCCACATGCGCTAGAGTGCTTCCGGATAAAGTCACGGAACAGGCACCATCCCGTATCTTAGCGGCGCAATCCGATCAATCACAATCAGTTCTATGGACCAGTTGATCGTGCAGCCTTTTCCGTAAGGCCCGACACGCCCAGGCGCTTGTGCAGGATATCAGCCACATCAGCCCAGGCCAGCCCCTTTGCCTCAAGTAGCACCAGCAGGTGATAGATAACGTCGGCTGCTTCGTTAGCCACCGCGTGCGCATCCGGGCCTAGTGAAGCGATCACCACTTCGACAGCTTCTTCGCCGAATTTTCGCGCACACTTTTCAACGCCGCCATCGAGAAGTTGACGGGTATACGAAGTGTCCCCCGACGTCGATCGGCGTGCGTGGATCGTGGCCGCCAGCCGCGGAATAACGTCATCAGTCATCACATTGCCTACTCGTACTCGACTAACGTACTGGTTCGCCACTGACCCGCCGCCCACCGCCAACTCATTTTCGTTTCACATGAAACATCAAATAGTTACGGCTGGTGCGTCGACCCCGGACCCATCATGCGTGACCGCAGGTAATCCAGTTGATCAAAGTTACCGTACTTGATCATCAATACGCCACTCTCTCCAGACCCACGCTTGATCTCGACCTTCAGCCCCAGGCTCTCGCCCAGTGCCTGCTCGAAGGCCCGCGTATCCGCATCCTTTTCCCGGACACGACTAGGCGGCACCGGTATGACACCCTTATCGATCTGCTGCACCAGCGCTTCGACATCCCGCACGTTCATTTCGTGTTCGATGATCCGTAATGCCAACGCCTCAGCGTCCGCCCGTCCGATCAGCGCGCGTGCATGACCTGCCGACAACCGCCCATCTGACACCATCGACTGCACGCCTTCCGGCAGCTTCAACAACCGCATCGTGTTGGCGAGGTGGCTGCGGCTTTTGCCGATCTGCTCCGCCAACTGCTCTTGCGTATAGTTAAAGCGCTGAATGAGTTCGTTATAGCCGTTGGCTTCCTCGATGGCGTTCAAGTCCTCGCGCTGCACGTTCTCGATGATCGCCATCTCGATGACGTCACGGTCCTCGAGGTCGCGCACGATCACTGGCACCTGGTGCAGCCCGGCTTTTTGCGACGCCCGCCAGCGCCGCTCACCGGCAACAATTTCAAAACCACCCGCCGGATCCGCGCGCACGATGATCGGCTGCACCAATCCGTGCTGCTGGATCGAGACAGCCAATTCCTGCAACTCGGCTTCCTTGAAATCCTTGCGCGGATTAAATTTGCCACCCCTCAATTGCTCGATGGCAACCACCCGCTGCTCGCCCTCCTGCGGCAGGCGCGGGTTCGCCATTGCCGTTTCTCCGATCAAAGACGCAAGTCCGCGTCCGAGACGACCCTTCTGCAAAGGCAAATTCATGGCTTTCGGCAACTCCGGCAGCGACGCGGCACACGTTTCAACTCATATCGACCAACGGTAGTCCGGCTCAGGCCGCTCGCAACTGCTTTTCGCGCGCGATCACTTCGCTGGCGAGCTGGATGTAGGCTTGGCTGCCGATACAGGCATGATCATAGATCAGAATCGGCTGCCCGTGCGAAGGGGCTTCCGCAACGCGAATGTTGCGCGGGATCACCGTCTGATAGACTTTTGCGCCAAAATAGGCGCGCACACTCTCTGCAATTTCCCTCGAAAACGCGGTGCGCTGGTCGTGCATTGTCAGCACAACCCCCTGTATTTCGAGTTTCGGATTGAGCGTCGCTCGGATCTGATCAACGGTTTCCTTGAGCTGCGCCATGCCCTCCAGCGCAAAAAATTCGCACTGGATCGGGACCAGCACGGCATTCGCAGCGGTCATCGCATTCAAGGTCAGCAAACTCAACGAGGGCGGACAATCGATGAGCACATAGTTGAACGGCCGTCCGTCCAGAACCCGCGATTGCTCTGCTGCCATTCCCGCCAGCGCATCACGCAATTTGTACGGCCGACCCGGATCATTCATCAAATCCGATTCAAGGCTCACCAAATCCGAATTGGCTGGCACGATCGACAGATTGGTTACATTGGTTGCCACGGCCGCCGCCAACACGCTCGATTGTCGCGTGAGCACGTCGTACATCGTCAAAGCCCGCGCTTCCGGTCCGACACCCACGCCTGTCGAGGCGTTACCTTGCGGATCGAGGTCCAGGATCAACACGCGTTCCCCGGCCGCAGCCAGCGCAGTCCCCAGATTTATGGCTGTCGTCGTCTTGCCGACACCACCTTTTTGATTGGAAATCGCCAATACACGCACTGGTGGCGCGGACATCAAGTTGCTGTGAGGCGCCTGGGTCATGCCGAGGTAACTCCGGTAAACCACTGATTGGTCGCTATTTTGCGCCTCAGTGTCGTGTCAAATTCTGCTCAAAGCTCGCACCTTGAGGATACCGCCCGCGTCCGAGGTGAGGCTGGCGGTCACATCCATGTCAAATCGCCATCCCCGCCGCGCTGCGTCGATTTCCGACTGTACATCCCTGCCTTTCGGCAGCAATGCATAGGTTCCTGCGCTAAAATACGGTTCGCACCATGTAAACAATCGATCTAAAGGCGCCAACGCGCGCGCTGAAATCACGTCAACGTTGCCAACTCTAGTCGTGTTCGCGCTATTTTCGATCCTGTCAGTAACGATATCCACTGCCACATGCTGCGCTAACCCGGTTTGTCGAACGACCTCGCGGAGAAAAGCGCTCTTCTTCGCATCGCTTTCGATGAGCGTCAGTCGCGAATGCGGCCTCTCCGCCAGCATGCACCCGATGACCAAGCCGGGAAAGCCACCGCCTGACCCGAGATCGATCCAGTTCAACGGACCACTCGGCGCCAAGTCTAGCAATTGCGCCGAATCGGCAAAATGTCGATGCCACGCGTCACCCACTGAAGCCGACGCAACGATATTGATCGCCTTCTGCCACTGCTGCAGCAGTGCTGCGTAGATTTCCAGCCGCGTCATGGTTTCACGTGAAACGGGAAATACTCGTGCAAAATCAGTTGGTCCTGCAATATGATTCATACGGATGTCCCGGCGTGTGTTTATCGCGATCCGACTTTTACGCGGTTGCGACCCGCTTGGTGCCTTTCCGCAATTGTGCCAACACCAGCATCAATGCTGCTGGCGTCATGCCGTCGATCTGCCCGGCCTGAGCTAGCGTCGTCGGCTGGTGCTTGATCAACTTCGCCCGCACCTCATTGGAAAGACCCACCACCGCGCTGAAGTCGAAATCAACGGAGATCTTGATCCCTTCGTCACGCTTCAAGCCCGCGATGTCCAACGCTTGCCTGTCAACGTACGACGCATACTTGGCATCGACTGAAATCTGCTCGGCGATACCCGGCTCGATATCCCGCAGCGCTGGCCACACTTCGGTCAAGCGCTTGAAATCGATCCCCGGAAAAACCAGCATTTCGAACGCCGTCCGCCGCCGCCCGTCACGATTGACGTCAATTCCTGCCCGGCCTGCCTCCGACGGCGTCAGCGTCAACGCCTCCAATCGCTCCCTCGCGACCCGAAGTGCATCTGCCTTACGGGCGAATGCCACCGCGCGCACCGCCTCTACGCAGCCGACCTCAAGCCCCCGCTGCGTCAACCGCGTATCGGCATTATCGGCGCGCAACCGTAGCCGGTATTCAGCCCGCGACGTGAACATGCGATAGGGCTCGCTCACCCCGCGCGTCACCAGGTCGGCGATCATCACGCCCAGGTAGGCCTCCGACCGTGACGGCGCAAAACTACGTCTTGCACCCGGAGCAGCGCCGGCTGCCAGCGCGGCGTTGAGCCCCGCGATCAGTCCCTGACCCGCAGCTTCCTCATAGCCGGTGGTCCCGTTGATCTGCCCTGCCAGATACAGCCCGGCCGCCTTCCGAAGCTCCAGCGTCGGCAGCAACTCTCTGGGATCGACGTAGTCGTACTCGATTGCATACCCTGGCCGCAGAATGACGACGCGCTCAAGCCCCGGTATGGTGCGCAGAAATTGCTCCTGCACGTCAGCCGGCAACGAGGTCGAGACGCCGTTGGGATACACGGTATGATCATCGAGACCTTCCGGCTCGAGGAAAATCTGGTGCCGATCGCGATCAGCAAACCGCACGACCTTGTCTTCAATCGACGGACAGTACCTCGGCCCGACACTGCCGATCTGGCCTGAATACATCGGCGAGCGATGCAGGTTGGCGCGAATGACATCATGCGTCGCCCGCGACGTCTCGGTCACCCCGCAGGCGATCTGTGGCGTCGTGATGGACGTGGTCAGGAAGGAAAACGGCACCGGCGGCTCATCACCGTGTTGCATGTCCACCGCAGACCAGTCGATCGAACGTCCATCCAGCCGCGCCGGCGTTCCCGTTTTCAGTCGCCCCAGTTGCAACCCAAGCGCCAACAACTTTTCCGAAATGCCGAGCGACGGTGCCTCGCCAACTCGACCTGCAGCCTGTTGCATTTCGCCAATGTGAATCAAACCGTTGAGGAACGTTCCGGTTGTCAACACAACCGACTTGGAGTTGTACGCGCGACCATCCGCTAAAACCACACCCGTGATGCAGCTCTTCGGATGCGCGTTGGCGCCGAGCATCTCGACGACAAGATCAACGATGGCCCCTTCGATGATCTCCAAGTTTGGTTGCGCCGCCAACACCGCCTGCATCGCGCCACGATAAAGTTTGCGATCCGCCTGCGCCCGCGGGCCTTGAACGGCCGGTCCGCGTGACCGATTGAGCAGGCGAAATTGAATTCCAGCCGCATCCGCGACCCGCCCCATCACGCCGTCGAGCGCGTCGATTTCGCGAACCAGATGCCCCTTGCCAAGCCCACCGATGGCAGGGTTGCACGACATTTCGCCGATCGTATCGGCTCGATGTGTAATCAGAGCAGTGCGCGCGCCCAGCCGTGCAGATGCGGCAGCGGCCTCTGAACCAGCATGCCCGCCACCCACCACAATGACATCGTAGGTCACGGCACGTCTCCCTCAACTCAGCTGATCAAGGTCGGGTATCAGCCCTAACCCGACACGAAGGCCCGATAACCCACAAAAAGCAGCCAAAAACCAGCAAATTCAGCAGGAAACAGCAAAACGAGCCTGACTCGCAAGTGTCCTGCATTTGCAAACAACTATCCTGGAGAATAATGGGTCGCGAAAACGAGAGTCCGAATAAATTGCCGAACCGGTATTCGAGTGTCCTGCAAAACGATATGCAAACCTTTGATTCACAGCGTTTCACGTGAAACTATTTGCAATGATTAATCCCTTGAAATTGAATCGATTCATTCGCCTCTTGCAACCGAGTCCGCACCCGTCATTTGCCTATGCAGAAGCGGCTGAAAATCTCCCCTAGAATTTCTTCCACGTCGACGCGGCCGACCAGCTTGCCTATCTCATGCGAAGCCTGGCGCAAGTCTTCTGCTCGGAGTTCGAACTCAGATTTATCTCCCGCGGCAAAAACCGAGAGCGCGTTGGCCGCCGCTTGAATTCGCTGGCGATGCCGGGCCGACGTTATTAGCGCCGTTTCCCCGCCGCGCGTGCGCGCTCGCGCAGCCTGGGCGATGCGAGCTTCGAGCTCCGAGATTCCCTCTCCAGTCAACGCCGATACCGCCACGACATTATTTGCGGGCTGCTTTCGGAGTTTGTCGGACGGAGAAATCCGCGTTCTTAAATCGGCTTTGTTGGCCACCAGTAGAATTTCTCCCTCATAACCGTCGATGGGCGGCGCTCCATCCGCAGAAGGCCCTGTCGTATCAACGACCCAGAGCACCAGGTCGGCCGCCTGCGCGCGTACCAATCCCCGCCGGATCCCCTCCCTTTCGACTGGCCCTTCCGCAAGCCTGACCCCAGCCGTGTCGGCCACGGTGACCGCCAAGCCGTCGAGATTCAGATGCAACTCGATGATATCCCGGGTCGTGCCAGCCTCTGTCGAAACGATTGCGGCCTCCCGCCGGGCTATTGCGTTGATAAGACTCGACTTTCCAACATTGGGTGCGCCGGCGATGACGACTTGAAATCCGCCCCGCAATATTTCGCCTCGGTTCTTGTCGGCCAAAGCTTCGGCGAATTCAGCAGCGATCATCGATGCCAGCACTGCCGCATCCGCTACCGCGCGCTCGGAAACGTCGCTTTCGTCCGCAAAGTCGATGGCCGCTTCCATGAGTGCCTGCGCCCGCACCAAGGTCGACCGCCAACGCTCGGCAGTGCGATGCAGTTCGCCAGCCATTTGACGGAGGGCCAACCGTCGCTGCGCCTCGGTTTCGGCCGCGATCAGATCCCCCAGCCCCTCGGCCTCGGTCAAATCGATCTTGCCGTTTTCGAACGCCCGGCGAGTAAATTCACCGGGCTCGGCCATCCGCAGCCCCGTCAGACGTCCGAGCACACCCAGGACACCGCCAACGACGGCCCTCCCGCCATGAACGTGCAATTCCAGAACGTCTTCGCCCGTGAAACTTTTCGGCGCCGGAAACCACAGCACCAGCGCGTCGTCGAGAGCCGCGCCATCAACCGGGTCGACCAGCACGGCGCGCGTTGCCCGGCGGGGAGTCACTACAACCCGGACCATCTCCGAGACGACCGAGCCAGCCTGAGGCCCTGAGATGCGCACCACGGCCACGCCCGCTCGATCCTGACCGCTGGACAGTGCAAAAATCGTATCGGCTTCCACGGTCATCTGAGCCAATCCTACGCACACACTCGAAAACAAAAACGGCGACCCCGTCACCGGTGGCCGCCGCAATGATAGTACCGACCTGCCGAACCGCCTACCGGTCCGCGCGAGCCCCTCGAACCGCCTACCGGTCCGCACTAGCCCCTCGGACCACCTACTGGCCCGCACTAGCCCCTCGGACCACCTACCGGTCCGCACTAGCCTTGTTCATGGAATCGAAGAACTCGCCGTTGGTTTTGGTCGCCTTCAGGCGGCCGATAAGGAATTCGATCGACTCCATTGCCCCCATCGGATTGAGAATACGCCGCAGCACGTAGACCTTCTTGAGATGTCAGCGTGGCAGAATTGCCGTTTGAATTTATGCTGAATGCGCTACGATTGACAGATGGTTTTGCGAATACATTATTTGTGGAGCGAACCGGACTACCGATCTCGACAATCTCGCGCGAGCTCGAAAAA
>JANXYD010000055.1 GCA_025350265.1 Hyphomicrobiaceae bacterium
TGTATCTGAAATATGCCGTCGATTTCGATGGCGACGGCAAGCGTAATTTGTTCAAGAGCGCGCCCGATATCATCGCCTCGACCGGCAACTTCATCAAATCGCTCGGCTGGGTGCGCGGACAGCCGTGGCTGGTCGAAGTGCGCGTGCCGGCCAAGCTCGCATGGGAGAAGGCCGGTCTCGACGTCAAGCAGCCGACGACGGCCTGGGCCAAGCAGGGCATCACTCTGGTCAACGGACAGCCGCTCGCGTCAGACCAGCTTGAAGCCTCGCTGGTACTGTTACAGGGCCGTGGTGGCCCAGCCTTCCTGGCATATCCGAATTTCAAGATTTTCACCGAGTGGAACCAGTCGCTCAACTACGCGCTGACCGCAGCCTACCTGGCCACCCGCCTCGACGGTGCGCCCGCGCTCAGTCGTGGTCCGGCACCGTCCAACCCGTTGCCGCCCGAGGCCATCAAGGACCTGCAGGCGGCCTTGATCCGCGCCGGTCATCCGCTCGCCGAGGCTGACGGTAAACTCGGTTTCGCCACGCGGGCCGCGATCCGTCAGGCACAGTTGACGGCAGGCCTGCCCGCCGACGGCTATCCCTCTCTCGACCTGCTGGATCGGTTGCGCGCGAAGCGCTGAGGGCTGCTTTCGGATCAGATTAAAGCGTTCGTACTCAAGAGTTTGTGCCATTTTGGCACATCCACCATAGCGCATTTAACCGATTGTCAACCACATTGCATGCGCCTTACAGTAGGCCCGATCGCGTCTTCGTTTAAGGCGCACATCGGGAGCGTATTGCGTATGAAGTGGGATCTGGACCGCCGCGTCACGGGCGTGCTTTTCACAGCGTTTCTGGCGGCAGGTGCCGTTGCGATGGCCGCAGCTTATCTGATCCTCGGTCGGATGATCCTCGACGCCAGCGCAGGCGATGCAGGTCCCTTGGTCGTGATTGCTGGTGGCGCACTCGTCGGCTCGCTTACAGCGTTTGTCATTCACGAAGTCGGTGCTGTCCTGCCGGGCGTCATGGCGCGCCTCAATCGCGGATAGGCACGGCTGCGCTGTCAACGCGTTGACGCGTTGACGTAACCGAGCTTGGTTCCTAGGGTGCGCGCCCGCATGTGTGCCTGAGGCTGGTGTGTCAGCCGTCGGCGTCGGCATGTTCTCCGTAGCCTGGACACCCCCTGCCATGACGCCTCTTGATCCGACCCTCGTTGCAGCCCTTGGTGATGCGCGCGCCTGGCCGTTCGAGGAAGCGCGCAGGTTGATGGCGCGGCTCGATAAAATTCCGGGTGGCCGGGACAAGACGGTGATCTTCGAAACCGGCTACGGGCCCAGCGGCCTGCCGCACATCGGCACGTTCGGCGAGGTGGCGCGTACCAGCATGGTCCGCCATGCCTTCGAGGCGCTGACTGATGGGAAGCGCAAGACCCGGCTGATCTGCTTTTCCGACGATCTGGACGGGCTGCGCAAGGTGCCCGACAACGTGCCGAACAAGGAACTGCTGACGGCATATCTCGACAAGCCGCTGTCGCGCATTCCGGATCCGTTCAGCAACGCGCCGGATGCGAAGTGGGCATCCGAAGGCGCCAACAAGAATGCATATCCGAGTTTCGCCGCCCACAACAACGCGCGTCTGCGCAAGTTTCTCGACCAGTTCGGCTTTGAATACGAATTCTTCTCGGCCACCGATTGCTATGCGTCAGGCATGATGGACCAGACGCTGCTCAAGATGCTCAGCGTCTACGACAAAGTGATGGACATCATTCTGCCGACGCTCGGCCCGGATCGGCGCGCCACCTACTCGCCATTCCTGCCGATCTGCCCGACGTCAGGCAAGGTGCTGCAGGTGCCGATGGTCGAATTGCATCCCGACACGGGGGGCATCGTCTACGTCGACCCGGTCTCAGGCGAGAAGGTCGAAACCAAGGTCACCGGCGGCGCCGTGAAGTGCCAGTGGAAGGCCGATTGGGCGATGCGGTGGACCGCGCTCGGCGTCGACTATGAAATGGCCGGCAAGGACCTCATCGAGAGCGTCAACCTGTCGTCGCAAATCTGCAAGGCGCTGGGCGGCGCGCCGCCGGAAGGCTTCAACTACGAACTTTTCCTCGACGAGAAGGGGCAAAAGATTTCCAAGTCGAAGGGCAACGGCCTGACGATCGAGGATTGGTTGACCTATGCCTCGCCCGAGAGCCTGTCGCTGTTCATGTTCCAGAAGCCGAAAAGCGCCAAGAAGCTGTTCTTCGACGTGATTCCCCGCGCCGCCGACGAGTACCTGCAGTTCATCGCCGCATTCCCCGAGCAGGAGCTGAAGCCCAAGCTCGACAACCCCGTCTGGCACATCCATTCGGGGCACCCGCCCTCAGCGGAATTGCCGATCACGTTCGGGCTGCTGCTCAATCTCGTCGGCGTGTC
>JANXYD010000346.1 GCA_025350265.1 Hyphomicrobiaceae bacterium
GGCCGGTGCCGATGCCGATCAGCGGGTGCTGCAACGTCTTCGAAGCCGTCACGCCCCACAGCACGATGCGGTGGCGGGCGCTGATGCTGAGTGGCAGCTCATATGCCTCGGCGTGATAGAGATACCATGTTCCCGGCAGCACCAGCAGCGTCGACGCCACCCACAGGGCACCAAGCCAATATTTTGTCGTGCCGCGCCACAGCAACGACAGCAGCCAAAAAGCCAGCCCGACCAGCACGGCAGCTTTCGACGTCGCCTGATCCGACAACGCGATGGCAGCGACCGCAGCGCCAGCCGCGCCCCATACCAGCACCCGCTGCCACGCCGCTCGTTGCAGCAGACGATTAAGCAGCAGCGCGGGCCACAGCAAGGCCGCCAAAACCGTCGATGTCTGATTGGCGATGTAGGGAACGAGAATGCGCACAGCACCCGCGCTGACGTCGATCTTGCCGACGCGCGGACGCAGGAGCGGCAGCCACGCCCACACGGCTCGTCTGATTGCAAAGCCTGAAATCATCTCGAAAAGATGGATGCATGCCGCGAGGCTGACGGCCAACAGAAACGCGGCAGCCACCGCTCTGACGACGTCGTCGCTCAGCAGGCGATGCAGAGCGGTCGTATAGAACGTCAGCAGCGCGAACAGAACCAGGGCAACGACGCCGGGGACGGCGTCTAGTTCGAAATCGGGCAACAGCCGCAGAGCCACATAGCCAGTGAACGCGGCGACCACGATCCAGCCGCGCGTCGGCTGCACTGAACCCAGCACTCGACCGAGACCGCCGTGATCGTGTTGGATCCAGCAGGCGTCCAGCAGCAACGCTCCGCCCGCCAGCACCCAAGCCAGGAATGGCACCATCGTCGCCAGCAAAACAGAAGCGACGACGAGAACTTGCGTGCACCTCAGTGCGGTCAGCCGGTTGAATGACCATGCCGCTGTTGCCATGCCCTTGGCCCCATCGCTGCCGATTATTTGACGCCCAGCTTCTTCTGCAGGCTCGACGACGACGTGGTGTACTGGAACAGCAACTTCTTGTCGGGGTACACGATCTTGTGGGCGGCCTGCGCCATCAAGGCAGCCTCGTGGAAGCCTGACAGGATCAATTTCAATTTGCCGGGATAAGTATTGATGTCGCCGATGGCGAAAATGCGCGCTTCGCTCGTTTCGAATTTCGCGGTGTCGACGGGAATCAGGTTTTCATTGAGGTTGAGCCCCCAATTGGCGACCGGACCGAGCTTCATCGTCAAGCCGAAGAACGGCAGCAGGCGATTGCAGTCAATTTTGCTCTCGCCGTCCTTGGTCTTGACGGTGACGTGACTGAGTTCGCCGCCGGCCCCATGCAAGTGCGTGGCCTGCCCGATCAGCAGCTTCATTTTTCCAGTTGCCACCAGACCGCGCATCTGCTCGACGGAATGCGGGGCACCGCGAAAATCATCGCGCCGATGCATCAGCGTCAACGAGCGTGCAATCGGCTGCAGGTTGAGCGTCCAATCGAGCGCGCTGTCGCCGCCGCCGACGATCAGCACGTCTTTGTCGCGGAACTGCTCCATCTTGCGCACGGCATAGAAGACCGAGGTTCCCTCGTACATCTCGATGCCTTCGAGGGGCGGGCGCTTGGGCGTGAAGGAGCCGCCGCCGGCTGCGATGATGACAATTTTCGTCAGAAAAACCTTGCCGTCGTCGGTGGTGAGGCGAAACCGACCATCCGTTTCCCGCGCCAGGCTATCGACGCGTTCGCCGAGGTGGAACCGCGCGCCGAACGGCTTGATTTGTTCCATCAGGCTGTCGGTCAATTGCTGTCCGGTGACGATCGGCAACGCCGGGATGTCATAGATGGGCTTTTCCGGATACAGCTCCGAACACTGGCCGCCGACCTTGTCCAGAATGTCGATCAAGTGGCATTTGATATCGAGCAGACCCAATTCGAACACCGCGAACAGGCCGCATGGACCGGCACCGATGATGACGGCGTCGGTTTCGATAACTGCAGGGTGGGTGGCGGACATCGGGCTATCCTATCGGCTTGACGGGTGGCGGCGCAGTGCAATCATGAGCACACACATAACGTCGTTGCGGGCGCGCGCAACCGCTCCCGGGTCGCAGGGCAATATCTTCCCGTAAACATTTTTAATACGCAAAATCGAGCCTGTCGCGGGTGCATTTCCGCAAAATCAATCCGCTGAACCGTCCGTCCGTTGTCCCGTGCCACGCAATCCTGCTGCCACCGCGATGCGAATTGCAACTGCCAGCATCGGGCGCCCTGCATCGCTAACCGCCCTGCGTCCCTTGGGCCAGTGCTCCGCAGGTGACATTTGGGCCTCGGTCCGCTATCTCACCGGCATCATGCTTCACATCAATGATCTGACATTCCGGATCGAGGGCCGTCCGATCCTCGAAGGCGCGACCGTGGCGATCCCGACCGGGCATAAGGTCGGCATGGTCGGGCGCAACGGCACCGGCAAGACCACCCTGCTGCGGCTCATCATCGGTGAACTCGCGCCCGACGACGGGTCGATCTCGATACCCAGGCACGCCAAGATCGGCCACGTGGCACAGGAGGCACCGGGCGGTGACACGAGCCTGCTCGATTGGGTGCTGGAGGCCGACATCGAGCGCTCGTCGTTGCTGGCCGAGGCCGAAACCGCAACCGATCCGACGCGTATCTCGGACGTGCAGATCCGGCTCAACGACATTGACGCCCATGCAGCCCCTTCCCGCGCCGCAGCCATTTTGGCGGGCCTGGGGTTCGATGCGGCGGCGCAGGCGCGGTCGTGCCGCGAATTTTCCGGCGGCTGGCGTATGCGTGTGGCCTTGGCGGCGGTGTTGTTTCTGGAGCCGGAAATCTTGCTGCTGGACGAGCCGACGAACTATCTCGATCTCGAAGGCACGATGTGGCTTGAGAGTTATCTGAAGGCTTATCCGCACACCGTGCTGATGGTCAGCCACGATCGCGATCTGCTCAACCGCGCGGTCGGCTCGATCCTGCATCTCGAGCGCGGCAAGCTGACGCTCTACAGCGGCGGCTACGACGACTTTGAGGAGACGCGGCGCGAAAAGCAGCGGCTCGAACTGAAACTCAAGAAGAAGCAGGACGACGCGCGCAAGCACATGGAAGCGTTCATTCTACGCTTCAAGGCCAAGGCGTCGAAAGCGGCACAGGCGCAAAGCCGCGTCAAGGCGCTGGCGCGCATGCAGCCGATCGCCGATCAGATTGCCGACAAGGTATCGCCGTTTCTGTTCCCGGCGCCGCAGAAACTGCTGGCCAGCCCGCTCATTCGCATCGAGGGCGCGGTGGCGGGCTATGATCCGTCGAAGCCTATTCTCCGCAATCTCAATCTACGCATCGACCAGGACGATCGCATCGCGCTGCTCGGGCAGAACGGCAACGGAAAATCCACCTTTGCCAAGCTGGTGGGCGGCAAGCTGGCGCCCCTGGCTGGCAAGGTGTTCGGTGTGAACCGGATCGATGTGGGCTACTTCGCGCAGCATCAGCTCGACGAACTCAATCCGCTGGAAACGCCATACGCCTACATGGTCAAGATGCTGCCGGACGGCACCGAGGCGCAACGGCGGGCCAAGCTTGGTGCCTACGGCTTCGGCGTCGACAAGGCGGAAACCAAGTGCGGCAATCTCTCAGGCGGCGAGAAGGCTCGCCTGCTGTTGTTGCTGACGGCATTCCACGGGCCGCATCTGATCATTCTCGACGAGCCGACCAACCATCTCGACATCGACAGCCGCGAGGCGCTGGTGCGCGCACTCAACGACTACGAGGGCGCGGTGATCCTGATCAGCCATGACCGGCATCTCGTGGATGCCGCAGCCGACCGCCTGTGGATCGTCAAGAACGGAACCGTGGAAAATTACGAAGGCGACATGGACAGCTATCGCGCCGAGCTATTGTCGGAGCGCGGTGGCAAGACCGCACCGCGCGGAGGCGCGGCGAGTGCTGCAACAAAACCCAATCGTGTCGACGAACGGCGTCAGGCCGCCGAGCGCCGTGCGGAAGTCGCGCCACTGCGCAAGGCGATGCAGACCGCCGAAGCCGCCGTCACGAAACTGGCTGAAAAGCTGGCGAAGTGCGATGCCGGGCTTGCCGATCCCGAGCTTTACAACGACGCCGGCAAGACCAGGAAGTTGACATTCGAGCGCGGCGTTCTGGCCAAGCAGTTGGCCGAGGCGGAAGATGCCTGGCTCGCCGTGACCGATGCCTACGAGCAGGCCGCCTCAGCAGTTGATGCATGAGAGCAACGCTAGGCGACAATCGCTGCGGCCTGTGCGCAAAGGCTGGTTCGATGCGCGATCCGCTTGTGCGTATCAGCGCTCCGGTGATGGACAGCGTGCGTGCGTTGACTCATCTTGGCCGCAAGAGAACCGGTCGCTGATCAGTCAGCGGGCTGGTCCCGGGCATTGAGGGCTCCATGCCTCGGGGTTGCGGCCGGTTCTCGCTATTATATCGTCCCGCGGATATTTCGCCTGCCAGCCAAACGACGTCCCCTCAGCGCCGAGGCGACATTTCGTTCTCCGCGATGACGAACACTGGTTAGGTTTGCGCTTTCCCCAAGGCCATTTCCCCAAGGCCACTCTTGCCAACGGCGTCGCGACAGGCAAGGTTGCGACCAGCGCGCACAACGATCGTAACATCAGAGGAAATTGTCCATGAAACTGCTGTCCAGCCCCGCCTCGCCGTTCGGCCGCAAGGTCAAGATGACGGTCATGATGAAAGGCCTCAAAGACAAGGTCGAGATCACCACGGTCGACGCCACCAAGGGCGACGCGACATTGTCGGCTGCCAACCCGATGGGGCGCATTCCAGTGTTGGTGACCGGCGACGGGTCCGTCATCCACGACAGCCACGTCATCTGCGAATATTTGGATAGCGTGGGCACCGGCCCGGCGTTGTTTCCGGCGGTCGGCCCAAAGCGCTGGGAAACACTGACGCGCGCGTCACTCGCCGACGGAATTATCGAGGCCGCCTTGTTGATGGTCTACGAGGGCCGCTATCGCCCCGAGAACATGAAGGTCCAGAGTTGGCTCGATCGCCAGACAGCCAAGATAAATGCGTCGTTGGCAATGCTTGAGAAGAACCCGCCGATGTGGAAAGATGCACCGGACTATGGGCATCTTTCACTCGCCGCAGCCCTCGGCTATCTGGATTTCCGTCACGCCGGCACTTGGCGCGCTGGCCATCCAAAGCTCGTCACCTGGCTCGACACCTTCGCCAAAGCCGTCCCCGGATATGAAGCCAGCAAACCGCCGGTGGCGTGAGGTTTAGTTGAGTTGAGCCGTGAACTGCGGCTCACTCATTTCTCGGGTCGCGTCTTATCGGCCTCGCGTAAAATATCGGAGCGTTGAACCCTCATTCCGCCCTGATAGGTAAGACAGCCGCGTGCATCCATTGCCAGTTTCAGCGGCGCGCCAATATTCGCCGCGATCTGTTCGTGGGTCTCGGTCGGGTTCGACATTATGACGAGGTCGCCGTCGACGAGTTCGAACATCACTGTATCCGCTTGCGCTGCGACAAACGCGTCAAAGGCCTCGATGGTCATGGTCGCGTTTTGGCGAAGCGCAATCGGCATTCAAATTCTCAAGGGTTTTGTTGACCTTCAACGAGCATATCAAAGCGAAATGTCGGTGAAATAAAAAAGGGCGGCTCGTGCGAGCCGCCCTTTCGATTTCACGCCGACTGCTCGTCCAGCTTACATCATGCCGTCCATGCCGCCCATGCCACCCATTCCGCCCATGCCGCCGCCATGGCCGCCGCCTGCGCCGCGCTTCGGGGCTTCAGCGATACCGGCTTCGGTGGTGATCATCAGCGAGGCGATCGAGGCCGCGTCCTGCAGTGCAGTGCGCACAACCTTGGCCGGATCGATGATGCCCTTGTCGATCATGTCGCCGTATTCGTCGTTCTGGGCGTCATAACCGTAGGTCGCCGACTTCGCGTCGGACACCTTGCCAACCACGATCGAACCTTCCATGCCGGCATTCTCGGCAATCTGGCGGATCGGGGCTTGCAGTGCACGGCGAACGATCTGGATGCCAGCTTCCTGGTCGTCATTGTCGCCCTTGACGTTGATCGCCAGCGAAGCCTTCAGCAGCGCAACGCCACCACCGGCAACGACGCCTTCTTCAACGGCAGCCCGGGTCGCGTTCAGTGCGTCGTCGACGCGATCCTTGCGCTCCTTGACTTCGATCTCGGTGGCACCGCCGACCTTGATGACGGCAACGCCGCCGGCAAGCTTGGCCAAACGCTCCTGCAGCTTCTCTTTGTCGTAGTCCGAGGTGGTTTCCTCGATCTGCGCCTTGATCTGGTTGATGCGGGCTTCGATGTCTTTCTTCTTGCCCGAACCATCGACAACGGTCGTGGTCTCTTTTTCAACGCGCACGCGCTTGGCACGGCCGAGCATGTCGAGCGTCACGTTCTCGAGCTTGATGCCGAGGTCTTCGGAGATCATCTGGCCGTTGGTGAGAACGGCGATATCTTCCAGCATGGCCTTGCGGCGATCGCCGAAGCCCGGTGCCTTGACGGCCGCGATCTTGAGACCGCCGCGCAGCTTGTTGACGACGAGAGTTGCGAGCGCTTCGCCTTCGACTTCTTCGGCGATGATCAGCAACGGCTTGCCGGTCTGGACGACCTGCTCGAGCACCGGCAGCAGCGGCTGCAGCGACGACAGCTTCTTCTCGTGGATGAGGATGTAGCAATCCTCGAGCTGGGCGATCATCTTCTCGGCGTTGGTGATGAAGTAGGGCGAGAGATAGCCGCGGTCGAACTGCATGCCTTCGACGACGTCG
>JANXYD010000071.1 GCA_025350265.1 Hyphomicrobiaceae bacterium
GATCAGGCGGTACTCGCTCATCAAACTGTGGATTAGCCGTCCCGTTACGGGCTCGCGGCATGGGCATCTTGAACACCGAATTGGTCACAGTCTTAGCCACAGTTTGGCGACTGAAACCCCGGTGATCAGGGATAATCTATCTGCAACAACATCAGGTTAACCGTTGGCGCCCCGTACGGGGTTCGAACCCGTGTTACCCACGTGAGAGGCGAGTGTCCTAGGCCACTAGACGAACGGGGCTCTCATGCAGGCGTTCTATATGCCAGAGAGCGGCAGACGGCAAGCGCTGCGTCGCACGTGCCGAGGTGGGTGTCTCGGCTGGGCGTCGGCTGTTCAGCCTTGCGGTGTCGGCAGGGTGCCGCTGAGCGCATAATGCAGCATCTTGGCGGCCAACTGCGCGGCGGTAAAGTCGTAGGCATGAAACCCGGCGATGGGGGCGAATTCGACGAGGTCCATGCCGGCGATGTGGCCGGCGGCGTCGCACGCCGCGCGCAGGATCTCGAGCGCGCGGAGATAGCTGAGACCGCCCGGCACGGGCGTGCCGGTGGCGGGCATGACATGCGCATCGAGCGCATCGATATCGAAGGTGATGTAGACCGGCTTTCCCCGGAGCGGCGCGACGATGTCGTCGATGTTCCAGCTGGCTTGCTGGTGGCCGAAGTGGACGTGCATGCGCCGTCGGTTGGCTTCAAAAAAGCGCGCCTCCGGCTCTGAAAACGCGCGGACGCCCACCGACACCAGCGTAATGCCCTCATGGCCGGGCTGATCGAGCACGCGGCGCATGGCGGCGGCATGGCTGAAGGGCTCGCCGAGATAGCCGTCGCGCAGATCCCAATGGGCGTCGAATTGCAGGACGACGAGGTCTTTGGGAAACCGCTTGGCGAAGGGTCGGATCGCGCCGGCCGTTAACGAATGCTCGCCGCCGAGCACGAACGGCAACTTGCCCGCGTCCAGCACACGCCCCGTCACAGCGGCGAGTTGATCGAGCGCGGCGGCCACCGTCTCCGGCATCGGCGGCATCGCCAGCGCGGCAATGCCGTAGTCAGCGTAGGCTTCGCGCCACAACTCGTCGTCGAACAGTTCCAACTGATGGCTGGCCGAAATGATCGCCTGGGGACCGTGCGCCGTGCCACCGCCATAGCTGACCGAGGCTTCCAGGCCGAACGGGATGACCACGGCACGCGCGTCGCCCGGCCGATCGGCATCGGAACGCAGCGGATCGAGGAAGCTCGCATCGGCATCAAGATACGACGTACCGGGGGGGGGGGCTGCGCGCATGATTGAAACTTCATTCAGAAAAAGTGGGGGTTCGGGGGCCATCCCCCAAATGGGTCATAGGGCGATAGCCCTATTCGCGAAGCGAGCAAATTACGCCGGCAATAACGGCCCACGATTGTGCCCGACACCAGCCTCCAAGCCATAGACCGACAGCATCGGCGGGTCGAGCAGGATGGCTTGCTCGTAGGCACCAAAGCCGTTGAAGCGTCCGGCGATGGCGCGGCCGTAAGCCCCGATGTTGCCGATCTCGATATAGTCGCCCTCGGCAACACTGCCTGGCAACATGAACGGCCCCGGCATGCGATCGATGCTGTCGCAGGTAGGGCCCCAGAACGAAAACGGCGTCAGTTCGGCAGACGGCGTCGGATCGGCTCGGTTGAGCAGGCGCACGGGAAAAATCCATCCGAGATGCGCTGCGTCGAACAATGCGCCGTAGGCCCCGTCGTTGATGAACAGTTCGTTGCCGCGGCGGCTATTGACGCGCACGATCAGGCTCTCCGCTTCCGAGACGAGGGCGCGCCCGGGTTCGCACATCATGCGGCAGCTTTCGCCGACCGGAAGCGCCTCATATGCACGCGTGATCGCCGCGATGAAATCCGTCAGGGGGGCGGGCCGGCTATTGGTATAGGCGGAGGGAAAGCCACCGCCGACATCGACCCGATCGAGTACCACGCCCGCGCGCACGATCAACTTGCCGACCTCGCTCAACGCGGTGACATACGCCTCGGGCGAGACCGTTTGCGATCCGACGTGGAACGTGACGCCGAGCTTTCTGGCCACCTGCCGTGACTTGCCCAACAGGGTATGCGCTTTGGTCGGTGCGATGCCGAACATGCGTTCGAGCGGCAATGCGGAGTTCTTGGCCTGGACCGCAATGCGCACCCATAATGTCAGGTCTTTTGCATCGCCGGTTTCTTCACGAATTTTGGCCAGTTCGTCTTCACTGTCGAGCGAGAACGAGCGTACGCCGAATTCGAAAAAGGCGCGTCGGATCGCGGTGCGCGACTTGACCGGATGCATGTAGTGCAAGTGGGCATCCGGGATCGACGCCACGTCCTCGATCTCGGGCAGGGACGCGACATCGAAGTGCCTGATGCCGGCACCGTAAAGTGCGCCGAGCAGAAATGGGGAAGCGTTGGCTTTCACAGCGTACGCGACATCACCGGGAAAATTTTTCAGAAACCAGCGCGCGGCCTCGCCTGCGGCGTGGGGGCGCAACCCGAACGTCGGCCGGTCCGGCTGGCGGGCGATGATCAGGTCACGCGCAGTCGCAAATCGATCCATGGCAAGCCCTCGGCAACTGAGACCCAAAACCCGCCGTAACCGGCGATGACGAAAAGGCATTTTGGGCCGCACGCCGCGGCCATGACCGTCACTTAGGAACTGTGCGGGCGCTTGTAAAGTGCGATCGTGGTTTCCGGTTGCAGCACCGGAGCGCTCAGATGTCGGCGCAAGACACTGCGACCGCTACCTCGGGCGTTGTCTCTGCCGGCCGAACTGGTTAAGGCTTGTCGCAGGAGACGCGGCTGACATGATCAATGCAAACTCGAATTCCGCGCCGATCTCGGCGCTGCGGGCATCGGTTCAGGCGCTGCCGTCGAGCGGGATCGCGACGGTATTTGCGCACGGGTTGGGCAAGCCCGGCTTGATCCCGTTGTGGGCCGGCGAGGGCGATCTGCCGACGCCAGGCTTCATCGCAGAAGCGGCGAGCTGTTCGTTGCTCGGCGGCGAGACCTTCTACACCCACCAGCGCGGCTTGCCCGAGTTGCGCGAAGCCATCGCTGCCTATCATGCGCGCCACTACGGCCGGCCGTTTTCGGCGCAAAATTTCTTTGTCACCGGCGGCGGCATGCAGGCCATCCAGCTCGCCTTCCAGATGACAGTCGGGGCGGGCGACGAGGTGCTGGTGCCGACGCCGAGTTGGCCGAATTTTCGCGGCGCGGTGGAAACCTGCGGCGGCAAGACAATCGCCGTGCCGATGCAGCTCGAGCCTGCGGGCTGGCATCTCGATCTCGGGCGGCTCTTTGCCGCCGTCGGACCCAAGACGCGCGCCATCGTCATCAATTCCCCGGCCAACCCGAGCGGCTGGACCGCCAGCCAGGACGATCTCAGTGCCCTCCTGGAATTCACGCGCAGCCATGGCCTGTGGATCATCGCCGACGAGATCTATGGCCGCTTCTACTACCAAGGCGGCCTCGCCCCCAGCTTGCAGCACCTCATCACCTCAGACGATCGGGTGCTGTTTGCGCAGACGTTCTCGAAAAACTGGGCCATGACCGGCTGGCGCATCGGCTGGTTGCAGGCGCCGGCGGCACTCGGGCAGGTGATCGAAAATCTCGTGCAGTACAATACGTCCGGCGTCGCAGCCTTCATGCAGCGCGGGGCGATCGCGGCGCTCAACGAGGGTGATGCGTTCGTCGAGACCCAGGTGCAGCGCGCCCGCGAGGGATTGGAGATCGTGCGTCAGGCGCTGGCCCCGCTCAACTCAGTGCGGTTTGTCGCGCCAGCGGGTGCATTCTACGCGTTCTTCGGCGTCGATGGCATCACCGATACGCTGGGCGCGGCGCTGCGCATGGTCGACGAAGCGAAGGTGGGCGTGGCACCCGGCACAGCCTTCGGCGAGGGCGCGGACGCCTATTTCCGCATCTGCTTTCTGCGCTCGCCGGAGCAATTGCGGGAAGCCATGCGGCGGCTTAGTCAATGGATCGCAACGGCCAACCGATAGACGAGAGCGCTTGCATGTCGAGGCTGCCATGACACGTACCGATCCTGTGATCGCGGCCTTCGCGGGCTTGGCGACGCCGACGATCGCCAATGCGCTCGACGACGTGGGCTTCGCGGGCGTCTGCCTGGGCTTGCGGCAGATCGTGCCGGGAACACGCGTGGTCGGGCGGGCGGTCACCGTGCGCCACGTCGTCGGCGCGCGTGGCGACTACACCAGCGCTGATTTCAAGGTCGGGCACATGATCGATGCGGCGGCGGCGGGCCAGGTGATCGTGGTCGAGATGGGCGGGCATGCGATATCGACCTGGGGCGGGCTGGCGACGTTGGCTGCCACGGTCAAGGGCATCGGCGGCTTGATCGTGGATGGCGGCGTGCGCGACCAGGAAGAAATGCTGCAGCACCGGCTGCCAGTGTTCGCGCGCCACATGACGCCGCTGACGGGACGCACGCGGTTGCGGTTGGCTGATATCGGCGAACCCATTCGCTGCGCCGGCGTGCGCGTGCAAACTGGTGATATCATCGTTGCCGATGGCTCCGGCGTGGTGGTGGTGCAGGCGGAACATGCAGAAAAAGTCGCTGAGCTGGCTCAGGCTTACGCGCGCGACGATACCGCCGCCGAAGCCGATCTGCGCTCAGGCCTGTCGTTTCGCGAGGCCATGGCCAAGTTCACGCGAATCTGACGTTTGATGCCTATCGAAATAGCGAGTAACGAAAGCCGCCAGCATCGGACGCGAAGCCGCAGGCCGCCTTTGCATGGCTGAGTGGACTGGTTCGTTTGCAACAAGGATCGAATAAATGTCGGCAGCAGATCCACGCGAGAGTGTGCGCTATATCGTCGAGGGCGGCCGCAAGTTGTCAGGCACGATCGAGCCGGGCGGCAACAAGAACGCGGCGTTGCCGATCATCGCGGCGGCGTTGCTGACGGCGGAAACCGTCATCCTCGAGAACGTGCCGCGCATCCGCGATACCGAAACGCTGGTCGACCTCGTGCGCTCGGTCGGCGCCGAAGCGGCATGGACCGCGAACAACGAACTGACCATCACCGCGAAAAACGTGCGCGCGGTCGATCTCGACCCGGAGTTGTGCGCCAAGATCCGCGCGTCGATCCTGCTGGCCGGGCCGTTGCTGGCGCGCGCGGGGCATGTGGTGCTGCCGCCACCGGGTGGCGATGTCATCGGCCGCCGCCGCGTCGACACCCACTTCCTGGCGCTGCAACAGCTGGGTGCCACGGTGTCGGCCGACCGCAACTACGAATTCAAGGCCGATAAGCTCAAGGGGGCCGACGTGTTCCTCGACGAGCCGAGCGTGACCGCCACCGAAAACGCGTTGTGCGCGGCAGCCGTGGCCGAGGGCACGACGGTGTTGCGCAACGCGGCGTCCGAGCCCCACGTCCAGGATCTCGCCAATTTTCTCGTTGCGCTCGGGTCCAAGATCGACGGCATCGGCACCAACACGATGACCATCGAAGGCGGACGCAAACTCGGCGGCGCGCGCTTCCGCATCGGCCCTGACCATATCGAGGTGGGGTCGTTGATCGGCCTTGCGGCGGTGACGCGGTCGAAGCTGACGATCAAGAATGCCGGCGTCGAGCACCTGCGCTCGACGTTGATGGGGTTCGAGCGGCTCGGCATCGTCGCCCACATCGTCGGCGACGATCTGATCATTCCTGCCGAACAATCGCGGCGCATCCGCGAGGATCTGGGCGGGCATATCCCGAAGCTCGAGGATCAGCCGTGGCCGGCGTTTCCCGCCGACCTCATGTCGATCGCCATCGTCACGGCGACACAATGCGACGGCGTCATCTTGATGTTTGAGAAGATGTTCGAAAGCCGCATGTTCTTTGTCGACAAGCTGATCAGCATGGGCGCGCGCATCGTGTTGTGCGACCCCCACCGCGCCATCGTGGCGGGGCCGAGCAAACTGCGCAGCGGTCGCGTGGAAAGCCCGGACATCCGCGCCGGCATGGCCATGCTGTTGGCGGCGCTATGTGCCGAGGGTGTCTCGACGATCAACAATGCCCAGCAGATCGAACGCGGCTACGAGCGCATCGACGAACGGCTGAACGCGCTGGGCGCCAGCATCAAGCGCATACCGGCACGGTGACATAGGCCAAATCAAAGGGCACGTGGTTAAGGCAAGCCCGGACAGTCCCGAGGTCCTGGTTGACCGCCAAGACTGGTGCTCAGGCGGTGCATAAACCACGTAGCCTGAAGAGAAATCGAGCGTTGCTGCCCGACGTTGCGGCGATGTCGCAGTGGTGATGGCAACGCTGGCGGCAAACCCGGTTCTTCGAAGGATCATTTTGCCGCGCTTGTCCGCCGTCGTCACCGCGTGCTAAGCGGCATGGAAACTTGGATAATTCGAGGCTTTCGCTTATGTCGACCGCACGCGCTGCCACTCAGCAAACCTTCTTTGCGACCGGGCTTTCGGATGCCGATCCGGAGCTGTTCGGCACCATCACCCGCGAACTCGACCGCCAGAGGCACGAGATCGAGTTGATCGCATCAGAGAACATCGTCTCCCGCGCGGTGCTCGAAGCCGTCGGCTCGGTGATGACCAATAAGTATGCGGAGGGTTATCCGGGCAAGCGCTATTACGGCGGCTGCCAGTATGTCGATCAGGCCGAGACGCTGGCCATCGAGCGCGCGAAGCAGCTGTTCGATTGCAAGTTCGCCAACGTTCAGCCGAGTTCCGGCAGCCAGATGAACCAGGCTGTGTTCCTGGCGTTGCTGCAGCCCGGCGACACGTTCATGGGTCTCGATCTCAATTCCGGCGGACATCTCACGCACGGTTCGCCCGTCAACATGAGCGGCAAGTGGTTCAAGGTGGTGCCGTATGGCGTGCGCCGCGACACCCAGCTGATCGACATGGACGAAGTTGAAAAGATTGCGCACGCGCACAAGCCAAAGCTGATCATCGCCGGCGGCACCGCCTATTCGCGTAGCTGGGATTGGGCTCGCTTCCGCGCGATCGCCGATGCGGTTGGCGCGTATTTGATGGTCGATATGGCCCATATTGCCGGTCTGGTGGCGGGTGGCGCACACGCATCGCCCGTTCCCCACGCCCACGTCTGCACGACAACCACGCACAAATCGCTGCGCGGCCCGCGCGGCGGCATGATCCTGATGAACGACGAGGACATCGCCAAGAAGATCAATTCGGCGGTGTTCCCGGGCTTGCAGGGCGGCCCGCTGATGCATGTGATCGCCGCCAAGGCTGTGGCCTTCAAGGAAGCGCTGCAGCCAGAATTCAAGATCTATGCGAAGGCGGTCGTCGACAACGCGCGCGCGTTGGCGGAAACGATCAAGGCCGGCGGTTTCGACATCGTGACCGGCGGCACCGACAATCATTTGCTGCTGGTCGATCTCCGCCCCAAGAATCTTACTGGCAAGGCCAGCGAAATCGCCCTCGGCCGCGCCAACATCACCTGCAACAAGAACGGCGTGCCGTTCGATCCGGCGAAGCCTTTCGTCACTTCGGGGATCCGGCTCGGCACACCCGCCGCCACCACGCGCGGCTTCGGCACGGCGGAGTTCCGCGAAGTCGGGCAGATGATCGTCGCAGTGCTCGATGGCCTAGCCAAGAACGGCGACGCCGGCGACGCCCAAGTCGAGCACGCCGTCAAGGAACGCGCCATCGCCTTGTGCAATCGCTTCCCGATTTATTGAGGCATGCCGGCGGCGTTGCCGTCTTGGGGGGCGAGTAGCAACGGAACGAAATCAGTAGGTAATGAACGTTCGCTGCCAAGCCTGGACCGTGCGTCCCCGTCGATGCCCTGTCGCGAGTTGGGGTCAGCGGCGGTGACCCTACTCGGACATCGGTCCGTCGTGCGAGGTTCTGTCAGTCATGATAAGCTAGCAGTTGTTTCTCTCTCGATAGACGCAACTCATCAACTTCGCCTTGAACCGGAATTCGTCATAAACTGAGGTTCGTAGTTCAGCATTAACTGCGTTATTGTTTCGATGTTGACGTTCGTTAATCTGGCGACAAAATTGATTATCGCAAGAATTAGAGACAATAATTATTAGAGGCAATAATTAGAGGAGTGCAGATATGTTTCGGGCTGTTTGTCGGATAGCTGTTGCTGCCAGTTTGGTTCTTGCGGCGAGCGCGTCATTTTCTCAAGCTGCACCTAAAAATGTAGGTCCCAAAATAACTTGCGGTTTTGGGCAGCAGCCATGTCAGGGCGGCCGCTGTGCCGCGACCACCTGTTACACGCCCTCTAGTGGTCAGCAGTGCTTCGGCGATGGCGTTGTTTGCGGGTTCGGGCAGCAACGCTGTGATTGCTCCTG
>JANXYD010000081.1 GCA_025350265.1 Hyphomicrobiaceae bacterium
ATTCCTTACTGTCGCCGAAAAAGAAACGGCACGGCTCCCTGCCGGGGGTGAAGAACGCACATCTGCCGCCCCCTCATCTGGCCTGGGATGCCCCGATTATACGCATAAACAAAGGGTTTTTGCTACTAGGCACCTACCTAGGTCACACGGCTCGCGCCGCGCGAGTTCTCACAAAAAATTATACGGATCGATGTCCACGCTCAGCATCACATCGCCCGGCAGTTTTGGCACGCCATCCAGCCACGCCCGCAGATATCCCTGAATATCCACTTCGCGCGGTGCCTTCAGCAGCAGGCGCCATCGGAACCGCCCACGCACCACGGCGATTGGGGCCTCGGCCGGCCCCAGCACGGCGATCCGTTCAGCTGGCGGCGCACATCGGGCGATGTCGCGCGCCACGCGTTCGGCCACGTCCTTGTCGCGCGCGGACACCACGATGGCAGCCAACCGCCCATACGGCGGCAGCAATCCCGCCTGCCGGATGTGAATTTCCCGTTCGAGAAAAGCTTCCCGGTCGCCGCGGATAATCGCATCCATCACCGGGTGCTCGGGACTGTAGGTCTGCACGAAGCCACGCCCGTTGGCGAAGCTGCGCCCCGCGCGCCCCGTCACCTGATGCAATAATTGGAACGTTCGCTCCCCCGAGCGCGGATCGGCCCCTTGCGCCAAGCCGAGATCGCCATCGACGATGCCGACGGTCGCAAGATCGGGAAAATGATGCCCCTTGGCAACGATCTGCGTCCCGATGATGATCTGGATTTCACCGCGCTCGATGCGATGGATCATCTCGCGCATTTCAACCAACCCCGGAATGAGATCCGACGACATCAGTGCGAGCTTGGCGTCCGGCCACCGCTCCGCCACCTCTTCCGCGATGCGCTCGACGCCTGGCCCACACGCCGTCATCGATTTTTCCGCCTGGCAGTGCGGGCAGCGATCGGGGATCGGCAGCGAGAACCCGCAGTGGTGACAATTCAACCGATTGCGAAACCGGTGCTCCACGAGCCAGGCGGTGCATTGCGGACAGGCGAATTTATGCCCGCACTTGCGGCACAGCGTCAGCGGCGCATAGCCGCGACGGTTCAAGAACAGCAATGTCTGCTGGCCTTTTTGCAACGTCTCATTGACGGCCTCGACCATCACCGGTGCCAGCCAGCGGCCCTTGTCGGGTTGCTGCGATCTGAGATCGATCGCGGTGATCGCCGGCAATTCGGTGCCCGAAAACCGGCTCGGCAGCACGATATGCCGATAGCGCTGCGAGCGCGCGTTGACGTGGCTCTCAATCGAAGGCGTAGCGGACGCCAGCACGATCGGGATCTTCCCCAGCGACGCCCGCACGACCGCCATGTCGCGCGCCTGATAATGCACCCGGTCGTCCTGTTTGAAGCCGGCATCGTGCTCTTCGTCGACCACAATCAGACCTAGATCGGCATACGGCAGGAACAACGCCGAACGCGCGCCCACGATCACCTGCGCCTCGCCCGATGCCGCCGCCCGCCACACCCGCGCGCGCTCATTGGGTGACAATGCCGAATGCCATTCCGCCGGCGGCGCACCGAAGCGCTTGGCGAAGCGGTCCATGAATTGCGACGTCAGCGCAATTTCCGGCAGCATGATCGCCGTCTGCCGACCCGCCCGCAACGTCCGCGCCACAGCCTCGAAATACACTTCCGTCTTACCGGAGCCGGTCACGCCATCGAGCAACGACGCCGAAAACGTCGCCCCATCCACCGCCGCGCGCAACGTCTCCACAGCCTGTGCCTGCGCGCCGGGAAACTCTACCGTCATAAAATCATGCGTCAGCGTTCGAAACCGGTTTTCAGCAATGGCGCACTCGACAAGCGCACCCGCCGCAACCAAACCGTCGATGACACCCGACGTGCATCCCGCCGCCTGCGCCAGCGCCGATTTCGCACGCACCAATCCATCTGCAGCGATTTCCAACGCCTTCAGCCGTGCCGGCGTCATCCGCGGCGGCAGGTGCCCGCCCTCGACGATCGCCACGCCGAAGCGCGGTTTGGTCGGTTCGAAAACCGCTTGCGCCGCCATCATCATGCGCGCCACCATGCCCAGGGGCGCAAGCGTATACTTGGCAATCCACTCGGCGAATTGCATCGACAATTGCGGCAACGCCGGTACGTCGAGCACCGCATCGATGACCTTCATCCGCTTCGGGTCGATCGGCTTAGCTTCACCCACTGCATGCCGCCAGACGATGCCAATGCGGCTCTGTGGTCCGAACGGCACCATTACGAACTGCCCCGGCTCGACACGTCCGCCTGGTGGCAACAGGTAGTCGTAGGTCTGGTCGAGTGCCACTGGCAGCAGCACCGGCGCGCGCGGACGCACGTCCGTCGCCTGTGGGGCAAGCGGAGGCTGAGCGATCTGATCGCCAAAAAGACTACCGCTTGTCATGATCCATCAAAACGCCTTCAGGGCCGCCGACAAATGCCGCCACGGCGCTTGTCGCACCGGTACACCAACCACACCTGTGCGGCAAACCGGGGGCAGACTCGTTTGGGTCTGCCGGTGACGCTGGCGGCATTGGCCGCGTTCGTTTATAGTATGGCCTGCCCTCGACAGTTGCTTTCACGCGCAGGCTATTTCCATGCTCGGTGTCGTCATTCATGCCCCCCACGACTTGCGTGTGGAACCCGTCACGATCACGCCACCAGGTCCAGGCGATGTCACCGTCCGCATCGAGGCTGGCGGTATCTGCGGGTCCGACCTGCATTATTTCCACCACGGAGGTTTCGGCGCGATCCGCATCAAGCAACCGATGGTGCTCGGACACGAAATTGCCGGCGTCATCGCAGCCGTCGGCACGGACGTCACGCATTTGAAGCCGGGCCAGCGTGTCGCCGTCGATCCCAGCTTGCCGTGCAGCACCTGCCGCTATTGCCGCGAAGGCAACCCGCGCCACTGCCTCGACATGCGCTTCATGGGCAGCGCCATGCGCTTTCCTCACGTGCAGGGCGGCTTCCGCCAGTCGCTCACCGTGTCAGCCGGACAGGCCATTCCGATTCCGGACAGCATGACCATGGCAGAAGCTGCCACGGCTGAACCGCTCGCCGTCTGTTTGCACGCCGTCAGCCAAGCCGGGCCATTGCTCGGCCGCCGCGTGCTGGTAACCGGCTGCGGTCCGATCGGCATCCTCACGATTATCGCCGCAAAGCTTGCTGGTGCATCTGAGATCGTCGCCACCGACCTCAGCGCCTACACCCTAGGCGTCGCCGCGTTGAACGGCGCAACCACGATCTTGAACGTGGCCACCGCGCCCGACGCCCTTGCCGCCTACGCCACCAACAAAGGCCACTTCGACGTGATGTTTGAGGCGTCCGGCGCGGCCCCGGTGCTGCGGGGCGCGTTCGATGCGCTGCGTCCCGGCGCGATCATCGTGCAGGTCGGGATCGGCGGCGATGTGACGCTGCCGTTAAACGTACTCGTCGCCAAGGAATTCCAGCTGCGCGGCACGTTTCGTTTCGATCGCGAATTCCAGCTGGCTGTTGATTTGATGGGTTCGGGCCGCATCGACGTGAAACCACTGGTTACCGACACGCTGCCGATCGCCGAGGCTGCCGCCGCGTTTCACCGCGCATCCGACCGCCAGCATGCCATGAAAGTGCAGTTGTCGTTCGCTTAGGGTGGCGTTATCAAAGCGGGTGACTAAACCACGTCATTGTTTAGCCAGCCACGCCGCGAGCGTCCGCCGCTCGGCGATACTCATGTCGGTGATGTTGTTGGGCGGCATCGCGCCCGTCAGCACCGCTTGCATCCGGATCAAATCGCGCTGTTGCACGATTTGTGCGTGGCTGTCGAACATGACGCCTTTCGGCGGTGACACAATCCCGCGCCACACTGGATCGCGCGCATGGCACATCGAGCACCGCGACGCGAGGATCTCGTCGACAGCCTTCGGCACACCAGCGCTGCCCGCGACCTTGACTGCGCGCTCACGCTTCAGCCCCAGCACCTGCCGCCCGGTCGGGTTCGACAGCATACTGAGCCAGATCGCCGCAGCGATGCACGCCGCCGCCAAGCCCCACGCCCACCACAGATTGCCCCGCCCTGCGTGCCGTTCGTTATAGAAATGCCGCACCGACGCGCCCGCCACCAGCACGAAGCCGACCATGATCCACGCATACGGCGACGTGAACGTCATCGGATAGTGCCCTGATATCATCAGGAACAGCACCGGCAAGGTCAGGTAATTATTATGCCGCGACCGCGTCTTCGCTTGCTTGCCAAGATCAGGGTCTGGCGTTTGCCCCGCGATCAACGCCGCGATGACCTTTTTTTGATTGGGAATGATGTTCATTGCCACGTTGCCGGACATGATCGTGCCCATCATCGCGCCGGTGTGGATGAGCGCACCGCGGCCGGAAAACATCTGCTGGAAAAAATACGCCATTCCCATGATGAACGCGAAGCCGACCGCCGCCAGCGCAACCTCGTTTTTTGCCAGCGGCGAGCGCACCAGCCGGTCATACACCACCCATCCCAGCGCCAGACTGCCGATCCCCAACCCGATCGCGCTCCAAGGCGACAGCGCCCGCACCGCCGGATCGATGAGATAAAGATCCGCACTGAAATAATACACCCACACAAGCAGGAAAAATCCCGACGCCCATGTCGAATAGCTCTCCCACTTATGCCAAATGAGTTCATCGGGAAGCTTGTCGGGTGCTACCAGATATTTGCGCACGTGATAAAATCCGCCGCCGTGCACTTCCCAAGCTTCACCACCCTTGCCAGGCGGAATATCCGGCGCGCTTTTCAGGCTCGCGTCGATATGCATGAAATAGAACGACGACCCGATCCACGCGATGCCGGTGATAATGTGCACCCAGCGGATCAAAAGCCCTCCCCACTCCAGCAGAATAGCATCCATTATTCTAAATCCTGGTGTTCATCGTGCCCGCTGTCCCGACGCACGACGTTGCCGGAGACAGGCATGCTCAGATTGACAGTGCGTCCTGTGTAACCGCGACAAACTAGCTGCCGCTACCTGTGAAGGAAAGCTCTGAGGTGTGGCTATTTTCTTTTCGTGCAACTAAATCATGACCGTCGTCCGGGCAACAACCCACCGGAACCGACCACAAGTACGGAGACTTGCTGCATGGGCCGTCTATCGACGCATGTCCTCGACACCGCACAAGGCCTTCCGGCCGCCGGCGTGGAGATCGAGTTACACAGGCTCGGCGATGCCGGCTGGCACCCCGTCTGCCGTGTACGCACGAATGCCGACGGCCGCACCGATGCGCCGCTGCTGTCGGGTGACAGCTATCGACCCGGCACCTATCAACTGACGTTTCATGTCGCGAACTATTTCAAGAACGTGACCGTCGCGACCAGTGGCAGCCAGCCCTTTCTTGATGAAGTGCCGCTGCGCTTCACGCTCTCCGAGCCGGACGGACACTACCATGTGCCCTTGCTGGTTTCTCCGTGGAGCTATTCGACCTATCGCGGGAGCTGATCGCACCATGACGTCCATTCGCGCCGATGTTTACAAGCCTTACCCGCGGGATCTTGCCGGCTACGGTGCCACGCCGCCGCAGGCCGATTGGCCTGGCGGCGCACGGATCGCCGTACAGTTCGTCATCAATTACGAAGAAGGTGGCGAGAACTGCGTCTTGCATGGCGACGCCGGCTCCGAAGCATTCTTGTCCGAGATCGTCGGCGCGGCCGCTTGGCCCAACCAGCGGCACATGAATATGGAATCGATCTACGAATATGGATCGCGCGCCGGGTACTGGCGCCTGCATCGGATGTTCACATCGCGCCGGATGCCCGTCACGGTTTTCGGCGTCGCCACCGCCATGGCGCGCTGCCCGGACATCGTGGCCTCCATGAAAGCGGCCGATTGGGAACTCGCCACGCACGGCCTCAAATGGATTGAATACAAGGATTTCAACAAGACCGACGAGACCGCAGACATACACGCAGCCATCGCCCTCCACACCGAGATCGCCGGCACGCGCCCGCTCGGCTTCTACCAAGGCCGCTGCTCTGAAAATACGCTCGATATCGTGATGGAAGAGCAAGGCTTCGTCTATGCAGCCGACAGCTATGCCGACGACTTACCGTACTGGATCCATGGCACGCACGGCCCACAACTGATTGTTCCCTACACTCTCGACGCCAACGACATGCGCTTTGCCACGCCACAAGGCTTCAACGCAGGCGATCAGTTCTACGCCTATTTAAAGGACAGCTTCGACGTGCTCTACGCTGAAGGAGCCGAAACTCCCAAAATGCTGTCCATTGGCTTGCATTGCCGCCTCGCCGGCCGACCGGGCCGGGCGGCAGCGCTCGCCCGTTTTCTCGACTACGTTCAAAGCCACGCCCATGTCTGGGTCGCCACACGTCTTGATATTGCGCGTCATTGGATCAAGACACACCCGCCGGTCGGCGGCTATCTCCCTTCAAAAATGCCGCGCGCGCTGTTCGTCGAACGCTTCGGCGACATCTTTGAACACACACCCATCATCGCCGAGCAGACGCATCGGGCCGGGTTGACGGCGCTGCACGACACCGCCAACGGCCTGCACTCGGCCATGGTCCGAGCCATGCGCGCGCTACCACCCGACGCAAAGCGAGCCCTGATCAACGCCCACCCCGATCTCGCCGGCCGCCTCGCTTTGCAAAAACACGTCACTGCCGACAGCCTCCTTGAGCAGGGCACCGCCGGCCTCGACCGCCTGCAGCCAGACGAACTCGCCACCTTCACGGCCTATAATGACGCCTACAAAGCTCGCTTCGCCTTCCCCTTTATCATGGCCGTGAAGGGGCGCTCGAAAGCCGAGATTCTCGCGGCCTTCGAGCGCCGTCTGCCCAATGCTCCCGAGGCCGAATACGAAGCCGCCCTCGCCGAGATCGAACGCATCGCGGCTCTCCGCTTGCGCGACCGATTACCGACTTGATTTTATGGAGTGCGCCGCACCCTGCGCGACATCGGCCTCGGCGATCGTTTCGCGCACAACACGCCCGATGCGCTCGACATACAGGTCCAGGCCCATCTCGCGTTCGACGCGTTGACGCCCAGCGGCACCGAGCTGGGCGGCCTGCTCCGGCTCAGCCAGCATGCGCACAATCTCCGTCCGCAATGCAAGCGGATCGCCTGGTGGCACATAGCGCCCCGTGTCTCCCTCGCGTACGGCGTCTGTTTGGCCCACAACCCCGGAACAGATTATCGGTTTCGCCATGGCCATGGCTTCCAATATGGCCGTCACCCCTGCCTGAAACTCGACAGGCTCCAGCGGCATCACCAAAAAGCGGCTATCTGAGTACAGTTGCCGAAGTTCGTACTGGCTGAATTTCCGCACTTTGACATTATCGGGAATGAGTTGTCCGGTCGTGGTGTCTTTGTACTTCGACCACGGCGAAGCGGCAGCAATCACGACCTGAACATCCAGCCCCTCAACCGCTTTCAGCAAGGTCGGGTAATCGCGACGCTCCATGCCTACCGAGCAAATCTGTGGACGCAACGTCGGCGCAGACTGCACACTTTCAGGCGCAAAAAACTTCTGGTCGACCATAAAAGGTGTCCAGATCACGCGCCCTTCGGCAAGCTTCCATCGGTGCTCGATAAACTTTTGTTGCCAGCGGCTGTAGACGAGAAAGCGATCGATATGGGATTGGACGCCGAGCCAATCGAGGAATATCATTTTTTTTGGCACAGACATGACATGCACGATCATAACGTGGCACGGGCCCACGCATAACGTAAACTTCAGCATGGCCGCCAGTGGCACGCCGACCTGCTCGCCATCGGTGACCACCACGCGGTAGTGCTTGCGCAGTCTCCAGCACGCATACGCCAGCATCAGGCTTGCCCCGCCGAGGCGCTCAAGCACGGCACCAAGATAACCCGTTACTGTGCGTGCCGCCGCATAGTCGATTATGTCGGCGTCGAGACCGCGCGCAAGTTCGAGGAAGTCCGCGCGCGGCCGCAAGCCTTGATCGATCTGCTCCCGGATATCGCCAGGCACCACGCCCGACACCGTCAAGAGTACGGCTTTATGGGTGCCACCGAGAGAACCGACTTGCATTTGCGATGTCCACATTGCTTTCGGCAAATCGCTCGTCATGGCCCGCCACCGGGTCATGTTCAGCTTCACCCCGACTGCTGTACGTTTTTATCGAAACGGGTGCGACGGTCAATCCGTGGCAACCTTAACGCCTTTGCCGATCTCACTGCTCAATGTGACGCGCCGTGCAAGCGCCATGCTCGGCTTTTCGACAAGCCACCATACGGCGGAGGCAAATGCGATACAGACCGCAGACGTTGCCAGGAACCAAAATAGCTCAGAGGCAACCGATTTTCCAGTTATCGAAAACCCAATGCGATAAGCTGCGCCGGAAATTGTATTGTGAGTGAGATAAAGCGAATACGAAATTGCACCCAACCATTGCATTCCACGCCAATCAAGTCCGGCATAAACCAAACGGCTGCGCGTTGCATACCATAGTCCGAGCGACATGAGCGAACAGGCAACAGTGAGTTCGTTGCCATGCAAAATACCAGACAACAATAGAATCAGCGCGTAAGTTATATAGTAATTTCTGATGCCCGGGTAACGCCAGCTCCAATACGGACCGGCACCAAGTAAAAAACAATACCAGAGGGGCAGGAAGCTGCCTCTCCATGGCTCGGCGGTGATGATTTGGAGCGGCCATAGCAGACTGATCAACGCGGCGAGCGCCAGCCCGATTGTGGTTGCCTTGCCCTGCATCCATTTTCCCGGATCGTTCTTCGTCAAGGCAAGCAGCAGTGCGTACGCCAGATAAAATTGCATCTCCTGGCAGAGCGTCCAAAATATCGGATTAAGCTCGTCGTATCCGAGCACCTCCTGTAGATAAAAAGCATGAGCCATCACCTGAGCGAACGATACCGGCGGGGGCAATTTGCCTTTTACAAAATAGGCAGAAATAGCGCCGAATCCAATAACCAGCGCTATTGCGAACCAATAGGGTGGATTGAGACGGATAGATCTCCGAATGAAGAATTCGCCCACAAACCGCATCGTCAGCGCCTGTTTTCGGAGCGAGTGTGAAATGACGAAACCGCTCAAAACGAAAAAGATTGCAACTCCGAGATAGCCGCGCACGACAACCCACTGCACCCAACCGGGCATCGCGATCATCAAATCGGAGATGTGATTACCTTCATAGGCATGGAACACCGTAACGGCCATGGCAGCTATGCCACGCAGCCCGTCGATGAAAGTAAAGCGGCCCGCAACCAGACGTGCGGTCGATGGGGATCCGTGCTGCGGCAGCTGACCTTTCGACATCCGTGACCAATCACCAATTCCAGCGTAACTTGGCGACGCGACGCCATCCGGACGAGCTCTGTAAAAGCACGTGCGGCAACACGAGCAAACACTCAAGATAGCGGCGCGCAAGTTTCTGCGGATTGCAGACGAGGCGCCACAGCCACTCGACCCCGGCGTCCTGCATCCACTGCGGCGCGCGGGCCTGAACCCCCGCCAGGAAGTCGAGCCCGGCACCGATGCAGACGAATGCGACACCCGTTGTTTGATTGATCGCTAGCGCCGAGAACACTTCCTGCTTGGGTGCACCCAAGGCGACAAAGCAGATTTTAGCCCCCGAATCTGCAATCTGGCGCGCATAGGATGCAACCCGCTCCGGCGTCGGATTGAACTGCGCTTCAGGAGCGCAAATTCCTGCAATCTTAAGCCCTGGAAACCGCCCTTGGAGATGCCGAGCCGCGCCGGTCAAGGCCGCAAGACTTCCGCCGAACAGAAAAATCGATTGCCCGGAACCGGCCGCTTCAGCGCAAATCGGCTCAATGAGATCTGAGCCCGCCACCCGATTGACATTGGCGCCTGTCAACCGCCCCGCCCAGACGATTGGGAACCCGTCTGCTGTAACATATCGTGCGGCGCGATACGCGGCACGGAAATCCGCACTGCGTCGAAGCTTAACGACATGATCGAGGTTGAGCGTGAATACGCCAAAGGAACTTTCTCCATCGCAATCGCTGGCGATACGCGACGCTGTCGGGAGCACCGATTTGCAATTGATCGTTACGCCCTCGACAACGAAAGTCTGCGCCACCATCGACCCGTGTGCATCTGCCGTCAAAACTTCCATGATTTTTCATACGTCGGCAACGGTCCGCAATCACGACCGCTTAGGCAGGCATTCATTTTCATGAAAGCACCGCTGCCTTAGTATGCTCCCTTGCAAAAAACGAACAACGTGCGCGCGAGGATTTCCAAATCGAGCCAGACCGACCAATTGTCGATGTAATAAAGGTCGTGCTCCATGCGGCGGCTGATATCGTCAGGTGCCCTGGTTTCGCCGCGAAAGCCGTTGACTTGGGCCCAGCCCGTCAATCCGGGCTTTACCCGTCGCCGGCGCGCAAACAGATCGAACTGCGCTTCAAACGCCTGATCGTGCGCAATCGCGTGAGGCCTGGGGCCGACCAGCGACATGTGGCCTAAAAGTACATTCAAAAGCTGAGGTAACTCGTCGATGCTGGTCGCCCGGAGCACGCGGCCGACCCGCGTCACGCGCGTGTCGTTGAGCGTTGCCTGCATGACCGTCGGACCGTCTTCAGCAACGGTCATCGTCCGAAACTTGTAGATGTGGAAGACGGTGCCATTCTGGCCGAAGCGCCGCTGTCGAAACAACACCGGCGACCGCGTATCGAGCTTGATAGCCAGGGCGATCAGAAGGAAAAACGGCAGCGCCCCAACCAGCAATACAAAGCTCAGGACTACGTCCAGCGCACGCTTCAAAAACCACCGCGTTTCAGAACCGGGCAGTAGATGAATGACGTCCGCGCGCACGCCGCCGAATTTTCGAGAGCCGGTCGTGGAAATCGGCAAGTTTGCGAAGTCCGAGCAGAGAAAAAGCTCTGTCGTGTAGGCGCCGAGCGATCTCACGACGGCCTGGATCACATTGATGTCACCTGCCGGAATAGCGATGATCACACGGGCGTAATGCTTTGAGGGCATTGTAGCTTCGAGTTCCGGCAATTCGCCGACGAAGCGTGCGTCATTCGCTTCTTTTTGCAGACCAAAAAGATCAATCGCAACCGACAGGCCTTCGGCCTGCCTGATTCGATTTGCCAGGGATACTACGTAGTCCTTGGAGCCGATGATCGCGATCCTGCGTTGCAGGAGACCCGTCTCAATTCCGCGCTTGATCCGCGTGACAATAAGCGCACGCACGGGAATAAGTAAAAATGCCGTCGAGACAAACCAGGCACCTACCCAGCCACGCGAAATACTCTCCCCCTGTCGGATGGCATAGAGCGCGCCTAGCACGATCAAAAAGGAGATTCCGAGACCGCAAAAAATTTTACCGAAATTTATTTCTGGGCCGACCAGCGTCTCGATGTCGTAGAGACCCATTTGATTAAATGTTATGTACAGCGTTGCGCCGAGGGCGACGGCGATCATCAAGTAAGGAAACCAACCAAGATCGTTATTTATCATCCAATCCAGGTAAACAACCTTCGATATGAACCCTGCGCTGATAACGGCAACAAACTCCGAAACTGCTAAAAATTGATGCGCGCGCGCCAAAGGAAAACTCGCAGAATGCGCTTTCCTTGCCGAGTTAATGCTCGGCGATTTTGCATTATATTCCCAAGCGGCAAGGGCTGCATTATGAACAAATGAATATGATCGTCTTAACATAACAAATCTGCGCCCCGCTGGAACGCGCCAAATTAGTACGCAATTTAATCTGGGGTTAGTGAAACTTAGCTTGGTGGTTAACGGGGATCTTGAGCATTGAAAACGTGAGGGTTTACATGGTCAATACCATTACCAGCAACCTACGCCAGGTCCCCACGGACGGCCTTCGGCATCACCCAGCGACCGCGACGGGGTGCCATTTCAATCCGCACCCGAGGTGGGCGGAATGGCATGCTCAGCGGGAGGTGTCGAAGTGCTCGACGATTGCCCTTGGGGCCGGGCGACCAGAGGTCCGAACCGGATACTCAGAGGTCGATCCTAGTTTCGTTTTGTGCGAACCCATTGGGGGGTGTGGCCCGCAAGCACCCGCACATAGAGCGCCACCTTCGACACTGCGTAGCCCGGCACCATCAGCATTTCCTGCGGAGATAGCAGATCGCGGCCATTCTTATGCCACGCGACGACCAGGACAAACAAAGCCCCAAGGCTTGCACCGAGCGAAGTCGCGAAGGCCGCTGAGGAACCTCCAGCCGCCATGATCAGGCCAGATAACACCAAGGTCGCGAGCAGGAGAAGCGCCAGCAGCGCCAGTGGCGGCACGGCCGCGTGCAGAGCCAATGCGAGCAAGCCAGCGTTGCCCTCACAGACGCTCCGCAAAATGAAACGCGGCACGAGTTGGAAAATCACCTGCAGGTGGCCGGTTTCCCATCGCGTCCGCTGGGACGTTTGCCCCTCGACACTCGGCGGTAGCGCGCTCTGCACGAACGCCTCAGGCAGGAAACTTGGCGGATGGCCTGCCGCGGTGAGTTCCAGCCCCAAGACCATGTCTTCAACGAGATGCCCTGTATCGAGCTTGGTTGCAGAAATAATCGCCCAGGGGAACGCCATGCCGGTGCCCATGAGAAGACACGGAAGCCCTAGGCTCAAAAGACCTGCCGGTCGCACACTGTTCTTGATGCGCCAGGCAAAAGCCCCGACGCGCGCGATGGGGCCGGCGCTCGGCTCGGGTCGGATGATTTCATAGCGTGCTTGCTGTGGCCTGCCCGAACGATGGCAACGGGACACGAGCAACTGAATCGTTCCGGGCTCCGGAACACAGTCGGCGTCAAGGACCACGACGACGTCGGGCGGGTTGCTTGCAAGGTTCCGGACGGCAAAATCGAGAGCGTAGCTTTTGCCACGTCGCGTTGGTTCGTCTCTGACGATGACCCTGGCACCTGCGGCAGCACTGACGACTGCGGTGTCGTCAGTACAGTTGTCCGCCACCACCAATACGCAACCTTTGCTGTCAATCTGCGGGAGGATCGTAGCCAAGGTCGGTTCAATCGTGCCGATTTCGTTGTGTGCCGGAACGACAACAACATAAGAAATGAGCGCGCGATCTGTCTGCGGGGCTACCCGATGCCGTCCGCGATTGGCCGCCAGGACCTCCACCTGCAAAACCAGAACGACGAACGCAAGGACAGCCGCAACCGTCATCAGAACGATATGGAAACCGACAATAAATGCCCCGAAGATCACCCAGCCCTCCGCTTGGCGCTGCTTATTTTATATCTCGCCGATGTGATGCGACCGAAGCGTTGCTAACCCCGCAATCTAATCGACGCTTTTATTAATAGTCCTTGTCATAAAGCGAACGGGCAAAGCGAAACGCCGAGTAGGTGATCGGAATCTTCACGAACAGTCGCTCCCGAAACCGTCCAAGCCGCGTAGGTTTGAACCAGTTCGGCAGAAATCTGATTTTTCCTTCATCGACTGCAAACGGGTCTTGGTGTTTGCTGCCGCCATCTTCCCACGTCATAGCAAGCATCGGACGCGGGACGTCGGTTTGGTTCGGCATTCCGCGGTGCCACACATTCGACGTTCGAACGAGAACGTCTCCCCGGTTGAAAGGAACGCGCAGGCTGTTGCGGTAGGGACGCTCGATGACGAACTGTGTATATTTATAGGGACGTTTATGCGTTCCCGGAATGAGATCGATTGCACCGTTCTCGATAACCGTATCGACGACCGCGATGTTAGCTATCATGAACTCCTGCGCATACGGCCGGTCTGTATGATAATGCTGAGCGTGGCTGCCCGGTAGATTGAAGTTGCAGCCGACGTTCGGCATCCCGACCACCTTCGTGTCCAGCTGTTTGATGAGATCGATGATCCCCTTCTGTTGCAGGGTATCGTAGACGAATCGTGCGCCCGCCCCAGGGAAACAGTTGAGATGGCCACTCATCAGTCCGCCGCCCGAAAACAGGGCACCGGTTTCGTTTGCCGAATTGAACTCTCGGGTGAGCGATTTATGCAGCTCAGTCAGGGCTTCTGGCGACACGACGTCCCGGATGATGAAATAGCCAGCATTGGCAAACTGCCGTTTGAGGTCTTTCACCTCTTCTCCCGTGAGAGCTTTATTGTCAGATACCAACATCAATCGATCCTTTATGAGTTGTTGCATGACTGCAGCCAGCGATTCAGAATGGACACATGATCTTCAATTTGATGCCATCAGGCTTGCATACCGCTGCGTGGCGTTTGCGCATTGCAGGCGTGGTGAAAACCGCGCACGGACTGTCTTCCGTGCCCTCTCTCCGATCTTACGGCGCAATTCCGGACTGCTGAGCAAGTTGGTCAACGCTGCTGCAACCGCCGCCTCCGAACGTGGCTTCACAAGCCAACCATCCTCGCCGTGGGTGATAATTTCTGGAACCCCTCCGTCGTCGCAGGCGATGACCGGCTTTTGCATCGCCATCGCCTCGCCGACCGCCAAGCCGAACGGCTCGCCATAAGACGGATGCACAAACACATCCAACTCGTGAAGAAACGGCCGAACGTCTGCTCGATATCCTCCGTAGTGAACGCGGTCGGCGACGCCGCCTTCACGCGCTCTGGCCTCATAGTCGGCTCGAAACTCAGGTACATTCGAACCAAGTATGATCACGTGCAGATCCGGATACGTGCCTTTCAGGAGTGATACCGCGCCGATCAGCTCGCGTTGCCCTTTCCAGGCGTTCATCCGCGCGGCGATGCCGATCAGCGGGGCATTGCCTGGAATACCGAATTGTTGCCGAATCGACCGATAGTCAGTCAGTTTCTGGCCCGGATCGAAGTGATCGGAGTCAATGGAGTTATGAACCGTGTATATTTTATCCTGCTTGAGCCCCATTTCAATCAACCCATTCCGGATATAATCCGAAACCGCGAAGATGGCGGTGGCATTGCGCATTCCCCAGAGTGTCGGACGGGTATGATGCCCGCCGACATGAGAATGCATATGGACTACTGAAACAATTCCCGTCATGCGACTGAGAAGCGCGGCATAACTGGCATCGCGCGGTCGATCGGTCGCATGAATCACCTGCAGACGATGCTGCCGGATGAAGGCGATCGCTTGCACCAGGGAAACCGCACTTGGTCCGTAGGCGAGTGCTTTTCTTACTTTTCCTCTAGCCGCCAACGCCTCGGCTGGCATCCCCAAAGGTACGAAGGCACTGGTCACAAAAGGCATTGCCGCGAACCGGTCCCGCATCTCATCAGCATCGGACGCCTCACTATTTGAGAGCACAAAGACTTTGACCTCGTCGGAAGCAAAGTTTCGCATGAGCGAAAGATGGACAGCAACATCGGCGCCACATTGATCGCGAGTATTCAAAAATAGCAGGCGGATTGGCATAAATAAATGGTCTCACCGATCGCGGTATTCACCGCCGACTGACAAGAAGTCAATGGTCGAATACCTTAGGCGACTGTTCACCACATCAAATCGTCCCTTCGCCGCCCAAGGTCAACAAGACACTCCAAAGTACGTAAACGGGTGCCGAGTGAAGGCCTCAAGGACAGCCGATGGCGGTCAACGACGATTGTGTGCAGGCGGGTCGGTGGCAGGGCCGCTGCCCCTCACGGTTGATCAGGAAAACCAATCGCTGTCGTCATTACCAACCCACATCCGTACGAAAACCTGCCGGACAACGAGCAGACTTCGACGCTGTCCGCCGCAAGGTGCGACGCCAGGCGCGCCGTGAAATTCTCGCTCGGGAAATCGAAATCCAGCTCGACGTCGGTGAAGTCTAGAAACCGTTGCAATCGGGGATAGAAGGCTTTGTAAGCGCTCTCTTTTGCCGAGAAACACAGGCTGGACAACAAATCGGCGTCTACATGCTGACAAAACCATTGCCGCTGTCGCTCGCGCGGCGTCGTAATCACTTCGATAAGGTCGGACGTGGCCGTCAACCGCTCGATATCAATCCCCACCATCGGCTTGCCGTTAATTTCCGGTATCACTACCGCGCCACCGATATCGCCGCAGTGCGTGATGCTGCCGACGACTCCTGGTGGCCAGATTGGTGCGCGGTCGGCACCAGCGCAGATGTCAACAGGCGCGACGCCGATCTGTCGCAGCGCGGCCCGCGCTAAAGTTCGGCCGAGCGCAAATTCGACCTGTCGCGTTCGCACGGCACGGGCCACAAAAGCGTGCTCGAGCGGGCGCACCTCAATCGATTGAAGCACGGAAGAGCCGATCGCAATCGCCGCTCCAATATTTTTTAGAGGCGAGAAAAAGCGATCAGCGTGTGCGACACGCGCTTTCGACAACGCTGCGGCCACTTGCAGGTCTTCCGTCATGGTCATCTTGGCATCGTAGCCGACACTACCGTTCGGCGCGCGCCGATAATTTCCCGCAAGATGGTATTTGCAAGGTCAGAAGAGTTTTCACCCTCCATGAAGTTATAATGATTGCCACCGACCACACGAACCTTAAGGTTTTTGGCAAAACTACTCCAGAAATTGTCCGACCGAACGACCGTCCCGTCAGGTGATATGGCACGGCCGTCGGGGAGCGTACGAACAATCTCAAGCGGTGGCCGCAAAAGCAGAACCTCTCCATCGTATGGCCGCAGTTGATAGGAGCCAAATGACGCAGAAATGGCCTGTCTCAATCTGCGCTCTATCCAGGTCCGCTCGTCGCTATGCAGGGCCTTTCGAAAACCATCAAAATCGCGCCGCAACTTGGTCGATACGAAATCGGAAAGACCGTTTCGTTTTATTTTTGCCATGCGCCAATCTATTTTATCTCGAACAGACAGAGACGTTGTCGATGGCAGAATAGTATCAAAGAGCACAACCATGCCGACCTGCTCACCCTGAGCCACCAGTTGACGTGCCATTTCGAACGCAACAATACCTCCGGCTGAATAGCCGCCAAGGTAATATGGTCCATTCGGCTGAAAGCGTCGGATCTCGTCCAGATAGTCCTTTGCCATATTTTCGAAATTCGTGTGAGGCTGCTCGCTGGCCAAGAGGCCCCGAGCTTGAATACCGACGACTGAGAGGTCTGGTGCAAGCCCTCTGGCGACATCGCGCATATTGAGTACGTTGCCGCCGGCACCAGCGCAAATATACAACGGCGGATTAGACGATTGATATATTTCGGAAATTTGCACCAGGAAACGATAGCTGCCGCTCGACCCACTTGATGCCTTGCCGGGGTGCAATACATCATCGATGTACGCCGCCAATGCCGCCGGTGTCGGGTGACGAAGCAAAGTCGAGATTGCAAGATCGATACCGAATTTTTTGTTGATGCTGCGAAAAAGCCGAACCGCCGCGATCGATTGCCCACCAACATCGAAAAAACTCGATTGCCTCGAAAGGCTTGGTTGCCGAAGGACCGTTCTGAATTCCTCGACAAGGAACCGCTCGCCGTCAGTCTGGGGAGCGGTTGCTGCATCCTTGAGTATCTCGCCTTGCGCAGCGAGGGGCAAAATAGTGTTTGCGCGAAAAATCACCTCGCGGTTCGTTGCATCCTCGACAATTTCGCTGAGGATCGCCAGATATCTGGTAATGAAATTTCTAATGGTCGATACATCGAACAAAAGGCTGCTGAACTCGACGTGCAGCTCCAGTTTTCTGGTTCGCTGAATGAATGCGAATTTCAGTTCGTAGGGGGCATCGATTTCGACGGGTCGCCCGGGCGTGATCGACAATCCGCTCGCTGCGATTTCAGTCATGTAAGCAACTTGATACAGAAAGAATAGTTGGAAAATCGGCGAACGACCTTGCTGAGAGCGCGCCTCTATATTGTCGAGCAGTAGCTCGAAGGGATACTGAGAGTTATCGAAGCAGTCGACTATCGTCTGCACGGATTGCTGCACCACGTCGCGTATCGTCTTGCAGCGAGAAAAGTCGATCCTGATCGGCAAAGCGCCTGCGAATGGTCCGAAAACGTCCTGCGTCTCATCTGTTCGATTGGCGATGGGTGATCCGAATACGACGTCTGACGTCCCGCTAATTTCAGCGATCAAAACGGCAAAGGCTGCGGCCGTCAATTGGTATGCCGTCAGTCCGCGGCTAGCGCAATATTCGCGCAATCGCTGCCACTGATGATCAGATAGTTCGACGACCTCAATGGCAGTCTCACTAGGTTGCCCGGGCACTGGTGCCCGATCCGGCGGAATGTCAGCGATCGACACCGGAGCCGATAGCTTCTGCAGCCAGAACGATCGCTGCCTTTCGGCTGCACTGCTCGCAAGCCAACTGCGTTGTGCCTCTGCGTAATCGATATACTGGATGGCCAAGTCCTTTGGCGCCGCACTCCGCGCGCCCTCGAACCCATCGTAGGCGGCCCACAGTTCGCGGATCAGTAGTCCCATAGAATGCCCATCAGCTATGGCGTGATGGGCCGTCAGCAAAAGCGCGTTGTGGTTATTGCCCCCGACGAACAGCTGCAATCGCAGGAGTGATTTGCTCCCAATCTCGAATGGCTGACGTCCATGATCTAAAAGCTTGCGGTACAGAGCTTCCGACGTGTCGCCAGGGCAATCACGGACCTCGAGTTCGACTGAAGCATTCGGTTCGATAACCTGGAGAAGTCCGCGATCAGATTCAATCAATCGCGTTCTCAGGCCTTCATGCCGAGCAACGACACTTGCTATCGCATTGCGCAGCGATTGTACGTTCAACGCGCCTGATATGTGCAGGCAAGCTGGCAGGTTGAATGCAGAACTTTCAGGGAAAAGTTTCGTAAGGTAGTAATATCGCTCCTGCGTCAAACTTGCTGGCCATTGCAGTTCGGCGTCAACACCGCCGATGTCCGCGCCATCCAGAGCGCGATCGACCGATCGCCAGTCGCCAGGGAGTTCCAGGGCGATATCAGCAATGGCGGTTTCTGGTGAGCGAACTGCAGATAACAGCATTTGCCGCAGGCTCTCGAGATACACCTGGGCGTCGCAGTCCCGAATTTTCAGCGCGTTGTATTCAAGGGAAATCCGCCAACCTGTTTCGCGCCGAACCATGAAAAAAAACAGATCGTGCAACGCTCCGGCCGAAACGGATGGCAAGGTGCGTAATTTGCAACCGGCGAATTCGACTATTTTACTCAATCGCCCGCCAAATGCCTGCTGGCAAACGAACGCAACTGTGAAAAGTGGATCGGGTATCGCGTTACCGCGCTCAGTGGCCAATTCGTACAGAAAGTCGAGCGGCAGCGCCTCGCGGGTGATAGATTTTCCGGTCTCCGCTGCGATGTGTTCCTGCAACTCTTCCAAGGTCGTATTGGCCGCCACTTTCGCTCTCAGTAACAACGAATCTACGGTGGTTCCAACAATCTGATCTAGCCCGGGAAGATTGCGCGCTGTCATGGGTGCGCCGATGGCAACTTCGCTTTGGCTTGTCAATCTATGCAGCGTCGCCAAACAAGCACTTGCACCGATTACGAACATTGTACGCGCGGTCGATTTGGAGACGGCATCGAGCGCCGACGCGGTATCGGGCGAAAGTTCGAACGCAATGATATTGCCGTTGGCGACCGATTGAGACTGCTTAATCTCGCCGGAGATTGCGAAAGGCTTGTACTCGGCTAACTCGCTCAGGAGTGCTTGCGCTTCCTCACGCACACTTGCCTCCGCAAGCCGCGTATTCAACCATTCAGCGTAGTCGGCCAATTGCAATGATGGCGGCGGCAGTTCTGGTTCGTGCCCGGCCGCTAAAGCTGCATAAATAGCTACTATATCCTCGATTATGAGTTCGACAGACCAACCATCAATAAGAATTTGGTGGAAGGTCAGCGTCAGAACGCGAGTATCTTCGCTCAGCTTAATCAGGTGAAAGCGATACAGCGGCGCTCTGCTCATATCAAAGAAATGGCACGCTTCATCAGCTGAAATTTTGTCGAGCAGACGGAGCCGATCAACTTCGTCGTTGCAACTGAGATCGCTTTCGAAGAGACAGGCAACGTCGTTGTTGCTCAGCCAAGCCGTTTCTGCAGGATACACTGCGATGACAGGCCCGCCAGCGGGCTCTTCGCAGCAGGATCGCAACGCTTCATGTCGCTTCACCACTCGACCAATCGTCAGCGCTAAAAGCTCCGAATTCAGTGGACCTGCAATTTCAACACGGAACGCCGCATTAAATCGACTTGTCGGTGAAGCGCACGCCTTCCAAATCCTCCGCTGCTGCGGGGTCATGCTGAACTCAAACGCTGGCCGGCCAGTCGTTTCGGTCTGAACTGTATCAACAACGATCATTGGCACCAAAACCAAGCTATTACACTGCGCAATCTGTCAAATTTCGTCACGCGACTCCCATTGGTTGGTTGCAAGAGATGTTCCAATATTTTCGCATTTTCGATAGTAATCCGCCGGCCGCCGCACGCGAGATGAATTTGATGTGGACGAAAGGTTTTGGTTAATTTGTGTCAAAATGCGGATCACGCCTAAAGTACACCGTAATAAGGCGCAAAGTAATATCAGGCCGAAAAACAAGCAAAAACAATCAGCTAAGAGGGGCCGCGCCTCCTAGCTGCGCGTCAGCCGAGAGGGCGTCTCATTCGGTCACGCGGGATCGCCTTGATCTCGAGCATCTTGAACGGGGTTCCTTGCGGTGCCTTCGCCACTTCGGCAAGCGCATCCCGGATCGTACGGGTCAACATCAGGATCCGCGGCGTGATTGCGATATTCTCTTTATTTGCGCGGGAGGCAATTTGGAAAATCTTCAACGAGTCGATGCCAAGCTCGAACAGGTTGTCTGTCACCCCGACAGCTTCCAGGTTCATCGTTAGCTTGATGATGTCGACTAGTTTTTTCTCATCGGTAGTTGCCGGCGCGATAATGGTACGAAGCGATAAGCGCTCGCGCTCAATTTCCAGCAACCGAATGCGATCAATCTTACCGTTGGGCGAGACGGGCAGGGCGTCCAGCATGACCCACGAGACGGGAACCATATAGTTCGGCAACTTGGCCGCGGCATGGTTTTGGACCGCTGCCTGGGTAACGATCGAGCGAGGCGCTGTGATGCAAAAAGCCACCAATCGCCCTGTTCCTTCGCTCTTGTCGGCGACGACGATCGCCTGCCTTACGCCTTCAACTTCCTGAAGGACGCTCTCGATCTCTCCCAACTCGATGCGAAAACCACGGATCTTTACCTGGTGATCGATCCGACCGAGATGCATCAAGCGGCCGTCCGGAAGCCAGCGGCCGAGATCGCCCGTGCGGTAGCGCTGCCCCTCACCTGCTCTCACGAAGCGCTCAGCGGTCATTTCCGGCCGGTTGAGGTAGCCCGACGCCACCCCGTCACCCCCGATCCAGATCTCGCCGACGTCGCCCACACCCACCTCGGCCCCGTCTTTTCCGATAAGGTGGATCTGCGTGTTGGCGACCGGCTTGCCGATGCTGATCGGCTCGGTCACGGTGCGCACATGTTCAATTGTCGACCAGATGGTCGTCTCGGTTGGCCCATAGCCGTTCCAGAGCTTGGCAACGCGAGGCACGATATCCTCCGCGATGTCGAGCGGCAGCGGCTCGCCGGTCGAGATCGCTCGCATGGACGGCGATCCCTGCCAACCTGCATTCAGCAGCAATCGCCATGTCGCCGGCGTCGCTTGAAAAAGCGTGATCCGACGTTCGGCGATCATCCGTGCGAGTTGAAAGCCGTCGATGGCCGTCGCCGATTTCACGACCTCAATCCGCGCCCCAACGAGTAACGGCAGATACAGCTCGATGCACGAGATATCGAAGGCAATCGTGGCAATGGCCGCCACGACATCGTCCTGGCGACATTCGAGTTCGCGGATGCAGTACCAGAGGAGATTGACGAGCGCGCCATGGTGAATGGCCACGCCTTTCGGCCGCCCGGTCGATCCGGATGTGAACATCAAATAGGCGGCATCGCTCATCTCGATTTCGATGCCGGGATTACCTTGCCGCGATTGCCCCGAGGCGACTGCATCAAGCGTCAAGCTGCGCGCAGGTAATCCTGCAAACAGCGGGCGATACTGGTCTTCGGTGACAACGACGGCGATCCTTGCATCGTCCAAAATGAACTTCAGTCGATCTTGCGGATGCGTCGGATCAAGCGGAACATAGGCGGCACCGGTTTTCAGAATTCCGACGAGCGCTGCAAACATCTCGGGCGTCCGATCGACGCAGATACCGACGAGAGATCCGCGCTTAACGCCCATGGCAATGAGCTTAAAGGCGTACCAGTTCGCGCGCGCATTCAGGTCGGAGTAGGTCAAACTGAGCGCATCTTGCGAGACGGCGATACGATCAGGCGTTTTCTCGACCTGTTCTTCGAGAAGGGCCGCCAGGGATTTTTTCGGATAGGCGAAATCCGTGCGGTTCCACTTAGCGATTTGCGTCATATCGGCGGCCGGAGCCTCGGCATGCGACACGGCGCCGATCAAATCGGGAAGCGGCAAATCCGGTCTTGCCATCGCCGTCGTCAAGAAGTTTTCGAACTGCGACATCCACCGACCGATAGTTTCAGGCGAGTAGAGATCAGTATTGTAGTCGCAATGGGCCTGCAGACCATTTTTGCCTTCGACCAGATTGAGGAAAATATCCGGGTTGACGGCGGCTTTGGCGTTCGGCTCGACAATCGCTTTCAAGCCAGCGAAATGCACGCCCTCGCCTAACTGCTCGAGGTTGAAATGGATTTCGGTCAGCGGCAAACGGAGGGGACTGCGCGGCATCTGCAAGCGTGCGACCAGAGTGCCGTAGGTGTAGGATTGATTTTCCGCGCCATCGAGCACCGTATTGCGGACTTTGTTCAACAGCTCTCGGAACGTGTCGCCGTGACCGACGGTCGTGCGCAAGGGCAGAAAATCGACGCAGTGGCCGACAAGATTGCCGCCGTCCAGGTGCGCCTGCGCGGCCATCGGTACGCCCACGACGATATCACGACTGCCCGATAGCTTCGACAGCAGCCCATTGAACCCTGCCAATAGCACCATGAACAATGATGATTTCTCGCTGGTAGCAAACAAACGGCAAGCCTTGGAGAATTCGACTGAGAACCGGTGTTGTGCCGTTGCTCCGGCGTAGGTCCGCGCATCGCCGCGCGGACGATCCAAAGGAAGATCGATGGGTTGCGGCTTGTCTTTGAAGACATCCACCCAGAACTCTTCAGTTGATTTGCCTGGCTGCCGATTTG
>JANXYD010000084.1 GCA_025350265.1 Hyphomicrobiaceae bacterium
CTCGATCGCCACGTTGCCGTGTAGAATGAAGACGTGAGTTACCCGCGCAGGGCGCGAGGCGAGCAGGTCGCGCAGCCTGTCCTTGGTCGCATCAAACCGCACGCCGCCATCCACCCTGTTGCGACAGAAGGTGCCGACGGCTTTGTCTCGCCCCAGCTCCACCAGCAGGCGTTGGCCGATATAGCCGGAGCCGCCAATTACGAGCGCGCTGTCAGCGGCTGTCATGCTCCTACTCGGTGCGTACGAACAGGACCCACGAGGTCTGCGCTGTAGGGATCGACGATATTGACGCCGCGCGGCAACAGGGCTTCGGCGATGCTATCCATCCAACCGGGATAAGGGAAAGCGGTGCGGAGGAGCGTGCCGGCGTCTACCGTGGCAAGAATAGTCTTCGTCGACAAGACCGGACGGGGCCTGTCGAGCATGACGAAAGTGCCAGCCTTCTCCGGGGCGTCATCGACGAGGGCATCGACGATCCCGGCGAGGCCGGCGAAATGGACATAGTTGCCTTGGATGTGCGACGCACCGATCGCGATCACCGGATGCGACCAGCGGACGGATGCAGCGGCGAGGCGTGTCACGTAGGCAGGCCAGGCTTGCGCCAGTGATTGGCAGCGTTCGACGGTCTCTGCCGCGGCTGTGTACGTTGCGGCGGCGATGGGTGTGTCTTGGCCCGTCCACCGGCTGGACATGACGAGATTGCGCGTGTCGCGAAAGCGCATTTGCCGGCAAGCGATCGGCACGAAGCCCAGCCGCTGATGCAGCATCTGCAGGTTCGGCGCAGAAAAATAGCTGATATGTTCGTCCCAGATTTCATGCACGGCGAGGGTTTCCGTTACCCACTCGAAATCCGGCACCTCGATCAGGCAGACACCGCCCGGCTCCAGGAGCGCGCCGATTGCGGACAGCAGATCTTCGGCATCGGGCACATGTTCGAGCGTGTGACGGCAGATGACGGCTTTGAACGTGCCGTACTGGGCCTTGATCCGCTCGGCGGCTGCCCGGCTGCAATAGCTGGTAGCGACAGCAAAACCACGCGCGGCGGCGCGGCGGGCAAGCTGCACGGACGGCTCGATGCCCGTCAGTTTTGAGAAACCGCTATCTGCCAGGAATGCGAGGAAGCTGCCGTCGTTGCAGCCGATTTCGAGAACTTTGTCGGCGCGGACGATGCCGTCGCGCTCAAGGGCGGCGACGAGATCGGCGGCGTAGTCGGGCATCTGCTGGGCGGTGTCGCGATCGATCTGGCTGTAGTCGTGATCGGGCATTGCGAGCCGGTCGCGCACGACGAGCCCGCAATGCGCGCACGCCCTCAGCACCAGATTGTGGCGCGGCAAGCTGGCGTCGGGTTTGGCGAGATAGCGGCCGCTGATCGGAACGCCGGCAAATCGCAACAGCTCAAACCGGCCGCGACCGCAGCACGCGATGCAGCGCGTTTCCTCGCCGGGCTGATCCACGCCGAGCTTATCCATGGCAGGTCTACTCCGTCCGTTTCAGACTGGTTTCCCTACTCCGCGCACGCGGGGAGTGGGGAAACACCGTGAGAATTGAATTGCCCTGCCCTGCGCATGAGATGAACTAGTGGATTGCCAATGGCAAAGCAACTGTGGCTCCATCCGGTATCGACGAGTGGGTGGGGCGTGCGGAGTTTCGGTGCAATGGGCGTGTTCAATAGGGTTTCGGCGGCCGTGATGGGGACGGCGATCTTCGCATCGGCGGCGGTGGCGGGATCGGCGCTGGATGCGATCAAGGCGCGCGGTGAATTGCGGGTGGGTACGACCGGAGACTACAAGCCCTTCACGTTCAGGGACACGGACGGGGTGCCGTGGGGTGCCGATATCGTCATGGCCCAGGAATTGGCTGCGAAGCTGGGCGTGAAGTTGGTGTTGGTGCCGACGATTTGGGCGCAACTGCTCGACGATCAGCTCGCCGGAAAATTCGATATCGCGATGGGCGGCGTGACGATCACGCCGCAGCGCGCGGAAAAGCTGTATTTCTCCAAACCGACATTCGTGGACGGTAAGCGACCTATCGCCAGATGTGCCGACAAAGAAAAATTCAAAAGTGTCGACGCCATTAATCAGCCCGGCGTCCGCGTGATCGTCAATCCAGGTGCGCAGAACGAAAAATTCGCGCGCGAGAATTTCGGCAAGGCGGACTTGACCGTGCACAAGGACAACGCGACCGTATTCCAGGAAATCGCCGCCGGGCGCGCCGACGTCATGGTCACCGATGGGATCGAGGTCGACCATACCGCCCACACCATGCCGGTGCTGTGCCCAACTGCCGTCAGTCAACCGTTCACGCGGCTTGAAAAGGCCTACATGTTGCCCAAAGACGAAGAGCTAAAACAACTGGTCGACGGCTGGCTCGATGAAGCCCGCGCGTCCGGCCAATGGCAGCACGTGCTGGATCAGGCGATGGCACACCCCTGACGCCTGTGACTGCTTGGGTTCGGAGGTGTGCCCGGGGTCGGCGCAGCGGCAGTGTAACTGTTATACCTTGCGGTTGGGGTTGCGTTGGGGGGCCGTCCGTGCTCACACCGTTTCCCGCGTCATGAGGGGAGGCGGGTCGCCGGCCTACGCATGCATGATTTGGGGTTTAGAAGTTTGAGGGGACGTTATGTCGTTCAATATCATCGCCGCTGTGATGCAATACCTGCCGCCTGAAGTCGTCACCAAGATTGCGCAGTCGATCGGCATCGATCGGGCGATGGCCCTGAAGGCCGTCAGCGCAATGGTTCCAGCAATCCTGGCAAAACTCGCCGGGAAGGCAGGTTCGGCCGAGGGGGCCAAGGCGTTGTCGGAGGTGTTCACCCAGCAGGATCCGGGGCTGCTGGGTCAACTCGGCAGCGTCCTCGGTGGTCCGCACGAGGGGCCATTGATCGACTATGGCTCGACGATGTTGAAGGGCCTGATAGGTCGCGACGGGTTTGACAGCACGGTCGCAGCGATAGCCAAAATCTCCGGAGTGCCGGACAAACAGACTGCCAGCCTGATCGGGCTCGTCGCGCCGGTTCTGTCCGGCACTCTGGCGCGGCATCAGCAGGATCTGGGGCTAGATGATGTGGGGTTAGCCAAATTGCTTGGCTCGCAGTTGCCGCTTTTTGTTCAGGCGATGCCGGCCGTACTCGCAAGCAGCGCACCTGCGGTAAAGGCCGAGGTGGCTGTCGTTACGCCAGCTGCCGCACCGCCCGCCAAGCCGGTGATGCCGGTCGTGCCAGTGGTAGTGGCCGCACAGCCTGCGACCGTCGCGCCGTCTGTATTGCCCACGGCACATGCCGCGCCCTCGCTCCCCGCCCAGCCAGCGGCTGCGGCTGCAGCACCTGTGGCGCAGGCGAAGCCTGTACCTGCAGCACCGCCGGTAGCAGCGCCTGTGGAGCAGGCGACGGTCGTCCCTGCAGCCTCACAGGAGGCCGCGTCAGGCAGTACCGCACAGGCTCCTAGGACGGTAGAGGCCGCCGTCGCGGCTCCGTCGCTGGCTGCCAAGCCGATGCCTCCGATTGTGGAGGCGACGCGCCCTCCGGTACAAACGGTGGCTGCGGCGTTGAAGGATATCGCGAGCAAAGCCGGGGTCATACCTCAGGAACCAGCAGCAACGCCCCGTCCGGCTGCTGTCCCGGCGGCACCCACCGCAGCGCCGTCGATTGCGAAAGACACAGTCGCCAAGGCAACGGCCGTGCCGGAGCCGAGCCGTCCCGTCGTCGGCGCGACGAGTGGCACGATGTCGGCCGCCAAAGGTGCGGTCGCAGCCGCGCCGCAAGTGGCGCCCACGCCCGCGCCCGCGACAGCTCGCGCCGCCCATGCCAAGCATCCGCATCCGCCGGCAGCCCATCCCGGCAAACCCGTCGTCGCCGCAGCCACACCAACGGCGCGTCGTGGCTTGCCGGTAGCGGCGTACCTGCTGCCGTTGGTGCTGATCGGGGCGGGTGGCGCGTGGTGGTATAAGGCGCGATTGGATCAATCCGCAGCCGTGCCAACTCCCGCTGTCGTGCGAACCGCAGACGCGTCGGCAACCGACGCTGAAACGCGTGCCAGGGCCAGTGCGGAGGCGGCCAAGCGTGCCGCCGCCGAGGCAAGTCAGAAGGCCGACGCTGAAGCCGCCGCCAAGCTCGCCGCCGATACCGCCGCAGGGCGGAAGGCTGAGGCTGATGCTGTGGTTGCAGCCAAGCTCGCGGCCGACGCCGCATCCAAGCAGGAGACCGAGAAGGTTGCCGCAGAAGCCGAAGCGGCGAAAGCGGCTGCGGATGCGGGAGCAGCGGTCAAGTCGGCAGCTGACGCGGACGTTGCACGCAAAGCTGACGCGGACGCCGCAGTTGCCAAAGCCGCCACCGAAGCCAAAGCTGCTGCGGAAGCGCTAGCCGTTCGGAGAGCCGCAGCGGAGGCTGAAGTTGCCAGGATGGCGGCGGTTGCCGCTGCCGCTGCCGAAGCGAAGGCCAGGCAAGACCGGGTCAATGCCGAACTCATCGCCTGCCAGACGTCGGTGCGCGATGCGGCAGCGGCCGCGCGTATTCAGTTCGAATTCGCCAATGCGACCTTGAAGCCGGACGCGACCGCCACGCTGGCGCGGTTGACGGAAGCGATGAAGGCCTGCCCCACAGTCCATGTGCGCATCGAAGGCCACACCGATAACAACGGCGACGTCGCGCGCAATCAACGGCTGTCTGAAAGCCGGGCCAACTCGGTGGTGCAAGTGCTAACGACCGCCGGCGTCGAAGCTGGTCGCATGATTGCCATGGGCCTGGGACAGACCAAGCCGCTCGCGTCAAACGACAGCGAGCGCAATAGAGCGCTCAACCGCCGCATCGAAATCGTCGTCGAGTAAGGCTCAGCCCGCGCGCTCGCTCGGAAATCGGCATGCCAATCAGCTTTGGGTGGCATTCCCGCGCAGGGAGCGCTGGAACTTGGCCATGCCGCCGATCCAGCGATCGTAGTCGGCGGTCTTTTTCTGCATGTAGCCGGTGACCATCGGGTGCGGCAGGATGCAGAACCGCTTGGCTTCGACGCCCTCGAACGCGGCGTCGGCGCACTGGTCGGCGGTCAGCACGCCATCGACGTGCTGGGCACCAACGCCGGCCGCGCGCAACAGCGTGGTGTCGACCGCCTGTGGGCACAGGATGGATACGCCGATGCCCTGGTCACGGTGGCTGATGGCGATGTTTTCGGCGAAACCGACCGCTGCATGCTTGGTGGTGGCGTAGACCGCGCTGCCAATCTGGTTGAGCAATCCGGCTGCTGAAACGGTGTTGAGAAAATAGCCGCCGCCGCGGGCGATCATACGGGGCAACAATGCGCGCGCCGCAAAAATGTGCGCCATGACGTTGACGTCCCAGGCGCGTTGCCACTCCGCGTCCGAGTTGGCGGCGGCGTTGTTCGCGTCACCGCGAAAACTGCCGATGCCGGCGTTGGAACAGAACAGATCGATCGGGCCGATCGTGCGTTCGGTTTCATCGATGAGGCTGATGATGTCGGCGTCCTTGCCGACGTCGCAGGCCAACGCCGTGCCGCCAATGGATTTGGCAACTTCGGCAGCGCCCGCTTGGTTGCGGTCGGCGCAGATGACGGCTTTGGCGCCGCGCGCGTGTGCACCCTTGGCCAGCGCACGGCCGATGCCGTCGGCGGCCCCGGTGACGACGACGATTTTACCTTTGACGTTCATGGCGGCGTTTCCCTTCGATGGCGTGTTGTGGGCTGGAAGTCTGGCATGGAATAATTGGTGGCGCACGTAGTCGCGCCGCGAGAAGGGCTGCCACCCTTCTGAACCCGCACGGGGAACGGGTTTCCCGAGCCCCTCTTTAATTTTTTTACCGCTCTTTCGGATCGAGCGCATCGCGCAGGCCGTCGCCCAGCAGATTGAACGACAGCACGGTGATGAAAATGGCCGCGCCCGGGTAGATCGCCATCCACGGGGCCTGGGTGAGAAAGCGTTGCGCGGTATTCAGCATCGATCCCCACGAGGGCGCGGGTGGTTGCTGGCCGAGCCCCAGAAACGACAGCGATGCTTCGGCAATGATGGCCATGGCGATCGACAGCGTTGCCTGTACCAGCAGCGCCGGCAGAATATTCGGCAGGATGTGGCGGAAGGCGATGCGATAGGCGGGGTTGCCGACCGCCCGCGCCGCCTCGACGTAGTCCTCGACCTTTGCGCCCATCACCTGGCCGCGCGTCAGACGGATGAAGATCGGCATGGACGTGACGCCGATGGCGATCATGGCGTTGCTGAGCGATGGCCCCAGGAATGCCGCAAGCGCGATCGCCAGAATGAGGAACGGAACAGCCAGCATGGCGTCAGTGAAGCGCGAGATGACGGCGTCGACCCAGCCGCCGCGATAGGCCGACAGCAGGCCGATAGGCATGCCGAAGCCGAGCGCGATGGCGATGGAAACGAGGCCAGCGAGCAGCGACGCACGCGCGCCGAACACGACGCGGGAGAACAGATCGCGGCCGGATTCGTCGGTGCCGAACCAGTGCAGCACGGACGGCGCTTTGCGCACGGCCGTGTAGGTCTGCTTGGCAGGATCGAACGGCGCGATGAGCGGGGCCAAGATGGCGATAAGGATCAAGGCAATGACGACGACGAGGCCTGCCATGGCGCTTTTGCGGCGGCTGAGACGAGCCCAGGCGCGACGTGCCGGCGTATCGCGACGGTCATCCAAAGCCTGCGCTGAGATGGGATCGAGCGTCGGCATGGCTCACCCTCTCAGGCGCGGGTTGAGGAGCACGTAGGCGACGTCCGCCAACAGGTTGAGCAGGATGTACATGGTCGCGGTGACGAGGGTGACACCTTGCACGACGGCGTAGTCGCGGTTGAAGACGCTGTCGACCATCAGTTTGCCAAAACCCGGGATGGAGAACACCTGCTCGGTCAAAACCGCGCCCGACAGGAGCGTGCCGAGTTCGAGCGCGCCCAAGGTGACGACGGGGGTCAAGGCGTTGCGCATGGCGTGCTTGAGCACGACGACGCGCTCCGATAAACCCTTGGCGCGCGCGGTGCGCACATAGTCAGCAGCCATCGCCTGCAACATCGCCGAACGGGTGTGACGCATGAGAACGGCGGCGAACGAGTTGCCGAGCACAAAGGCGGGCATGATGGTGGTTTTCAGCGACAACCAGAAATCTTCGAACGGGGATACATAGCCCGACGCCGGCAGCCAGCCGAGGTGCACCGAGAATAGTGTTATCAGGAGAATGCCGAGCCAGAAATTCGGCGTCGAGATGCCCCATAGGCCGAACAGGTTGACGGCGTAATCGATGGCGGTGTTTTTGTAGACGGCGGAGACAACGCCGGCTGAAATGCCGATGCCAAGTGAGATGACGATGGCCATCAGCGCCAGCTGCAATGTGACCGGAAACTTCTGCGCCACGAGTTTGGCGACCGGTTCCTTCAACCGCATGCTTTCGCCGAGATCGCCGGTCAGCACGCCCTTGATCCAGTAGCCGTACTGAACCGGCAGCGGCCGATCGAGCCGATATTGCTGGCGGATATGGGCGATCACTTCGGGGTCGCGGTCCTCGCCCGCCATTACTGTCGCCGGGTCGCCGGGCAGCAATTGCTGCAACAGGAAGATGATGACCGATACCAACAGCAGCGTCGGGATGATCTCAGCGAGCCGGCGCGCGAGGAATGCGGTCACGGTTGGACTTTCACCCCCGTCAGCCGCACGAGGCCATCGGGCAACTGCTTGTAGCCACCGAGCTTGACTGTGTGGGCGATGATGACAGGGCGGTGATAGAGATAGATGATGCCGCCTGCGGGCAGGATAAGGGCAGCGGCCTTTTCGTACGCGGCCTTGCGATCGGCGGTGCTGGTGGCAATGCGGGCGGCTGATAATGCTGCGTCGGTTTCGGGCGAACACGATTTTGAGTAATTGTTTGGCCCCGTGCACGTCATGAAAGAATAGATGTTGCCATCGGGATCGACGCGGCCGGACCATGACAGGGCGTAGGCATGATAGCGGCCGGCTTCGGCCTCGTTGAGCGAGGTAGCAAATTCGGTGACGCGGATCTTGATGTCAAAGCCGGCTTCGGCAGCCATTGCTTGCACGACTTCGGCGAGTTGGCGGGTGTCGGGACTGTTCGGCACCATGAAGTCGACGACCACCGGAGTGGTGACGCCGGCATCTTTCAAGAGTTGTTTGGCCTTGGTCACGTCGCGCTGGGGGATCGGAAATTTTTCCTGGTAGTAGGCGTTTTTCGGGCTGATCCACTGGTTACCCGGCAAGGCCTCGCCGTTGTAGACGACCTGATTGAGCGCATCGCGATCGATCGACAACTCGAGTGCCTGCTGGACGCGCGGATCTTTGCCGAACGGGCCATTCTTGCCGACGTCGGAATTGCCGACGTTGAGGGTTATGCCCTGGTAGCCCATCTCGATCTGCGTCGCGAGTTTGAGTTTCGGGTCGGCTTTGATGTCCTTGATGTCGGTGGCAAGCGCGCGCTCGATGAGGTCGAGCCCGCCGGATTTGAGGTTGGCCAAGCGCACCGTCGCTTCGGTGATAGGGCGGAACGTGACCTTGTCGACGAAGACGTTGTCCTTGTTCCAGTAGTCGGCGAAGCGCTCGAGTACGATGCGGTCTTGCTGCACGCGCTCGACGAACTTGAAGGGGCCGGCGCAGACGGGCTTCAAGCCAAATTTGTCGCCGGATTCCTTGGCGGCCTTCGGCGACACGATCATGCCGGCGCGATCGGCCAATTGGGCGATCAACGGCGAGAACGGATTTTTCAGCAGCAACTTGACTGTCGCGGGATCGACCACATCGACCTTGTCGACGGACGCGATCTCGGCCTTGCGGAACGAGCCGGGCATGGTGAGGTGGCGTTCAAGAGAGAATTTGACCGCTTCGGCGTCCATCGGTTCGCCGTCGTGGAACTTGACGCCGGGGCGCAGCCTGATCGTGACGGTGCGGCCATCGGCGCTGGTTTCGTGGCCGAGCGCGAGTTGCGGGACGATCGCCAGCTTGTCGTCGATATCGAACAGCTTGTCGCACAGCGATGCGAACACGATGCGGCCGACATACGTGCGCGCCAGCGTCGGATCGAGTACATCCGGGTCTTCGGCGAGGCCGATGCGCAGAGCGGTTTCGGCGTGCGCTGCCACGGTCGCGCTGGCCAACAGCCAAACCGCAAGTCCGAGTTTTTTAATCATCTGCAACTCCGTGGGCGAATGGAAAAGAATGTTATCATGCGGACGGGCGGAAGGCGTCAATCAAGCGCTGCAGCGTGGGCGAGTGCGGCGGTTCGACGGCTTGGGCGTAGCCGTCCGCGCCAATATCTTCCCAGCGATGGCAGGCGGTGGCGTGACCGTCAGCGGTGGCGATAAGTGCTGGAACGCGTGTGCGGCAGTCGGCGATGGCGTGCGGGCAGCGCGTGTGCAGATGACAGCCGGCCGGCGGTTCGAGCGGGCTCGGCGGATCGCCCGCCAACAGGCGGCGTTGGCCGCGTGCTGCCGGCGTCGGCACGGGAATAGCCGACAACAGCGCCTGAGTGTAGGGATGGCGCGGCTGCTTGAACAGGTCGGCGGTCGCGGCGCTTTCGACGATGCGGCCGAGATACATCACGGCGGTGCGGTCGGCGATATGTTTGACCACTGAAAGATCGTGGCTGATGAACAACAGCGCCAACCCGAAGCGCTGTTGCAGGTCACGCAGCAGGTTGAGGATTTGCGCGCGGATCGACACGTCAAGGGCTGAGACCGGTTCATCGCAGACGATCAATTTCGGGGAGGCTGCGAGCGCGCGCGCGATGGCGATGCGCTGGCGTTGGCCACCGGAGAATTCGTGCGGATAGCGGCGGGCCTGATCAGCCTTAAGGCCGACCAGATCAAGCAGTTCAGCGACGCGGGTGCGGCGTGCGGCCTTCGACAGACGGGTATGCAGCATCAACGGTTCGTCGAGCGTGGCCCCGATCGTCATGCGCGGATTGAGCGAGGCGTAGGGATCTTGAAAGATCAGCTGGGCCTTGGCGCGAAACGCTTTGAGTTCGGCTGCCGAAAGCTTTGTCACGTCCTGGCCGTCGCACTCGACACGGCCGGCGCTGGGTTCGATCAGGCCCAGCACCAGCCGGCCGACGGTGGATTTGCCGCAGCCAGACTCGCCCACCAGCGCCAGCGTCTGTCCCGCAGCAATGGTCATCGTTACGCCGTCGACGGCAGTCACGAATGCCGACGGCGCGCCGAATACAGAGCGTTTGGCCACGAATTTTTTGGCGAGGTCAGCGACTTTCAGCAGCGGATCCGTGGTCATGCCACCAGCGCCTCCAGCGGTGCTTTCCAGCAGCGTGACGTGTGGCCATCGCCGAGGTCGGTGAGCGGGGGGCTATGGGAGCGGCAGTGGTCGTCGGCAAACGGGCAGCGGGGCGCAAATCGGCACCCGACGCTATCGGCCGACAGCGTGGGCACCATGCCGGCGATGGCGTTCAAGCGGTCGCGGGGTTCGGAAAGCCTGGGAATGGAGCCGATCAATCCGACGGTGTAGGGGTGCTGCGGGCGGGCGAACAAATCGATGACGCTGGCCTGCTCGACGATCTGGCCGGCATACATGACGATGGCAGCATCGCACATTTCGGCGACGACGCCGAGATCGTGCGTGATCAGCATGATGGCGGTGCCGGTCTCGTCGCGCAGCGCGCGCAGCAGGTCGAGAATTTGTGCCTGGATCGTGACGTCGAGCGCGGTGGTGGGCTCATCGGCAATCAACAGGGCCGGATTGCAGGCGAGCGCCATGGCGATCATGACGCGCTGGCGCATGCCGCCGGACAGCTTGTGCGGATATTCGTCGAGCCGTGTCTCGGGCGATGGAATGCGGACACGCTTGAGCAACTGCAGCGTTTCGAGGCGTGCTTCGGTGCGCGACAGGTGGCGGTGGCGGATCAAGGTTTCGCCGATCTGGTCGCCGATGGTGAAGCTCGGGTTGAGCGACGTCATCGGTTCCTGAAAGATCATGGCAATGCGGTTGCCGCGCAGGTCGCGCATGACGGCCTCGGGGGCCTTGAGCAACTGCTGGCCTTCGAACTGAACGGCGCCGCTGATGGTGGCTGCGTCGGAGGGCAAAAGGCGCATGATGGCCAGCGCCGAGACGCTTTTGCCGGAACCGGATTCACCGACCACACCGAGCGTGCTGCCTGCGGCGAGCGTGAAACTGTTGCCGGCGACCGCTTCCAGGGCGCGACCACGGTCGTCGCGGAAGGTTACTTGCAGACGGTCGACGATGAGCAACGGTTCAAGCGCGGGCATGCGCGTCACCGGCTTGAAGGGAGCTGGAGGAATGCGGCATGCGATGGAAGTCCCGGTCCTCTGAATAATCAGCCGCCCGTTCGCGGGCCTGCGCTACCTTGCAAGCATGCCAGACTTCACGTGCCGGCGCGACTAGGTACCTGCCTAGTTTTTGGCAGCCACGCCCGAAAACAGCGCGGCTCTGATCGGCTTGGCGGGGCAGGTCAGGGCGCGGTCAGTACCCAGCCGCCGCTGTTCTGGCGCATGGCCAAGCCGTGCTGCGGCGCAATTTCCGCGAGGTGGTCGACGCCCTCGGCGTAGCGTAACGTGATGCGCGCGGACCGGCCGGACATGCCGGCGACATCGATATTCTCGACACCGGGCACCTGGCTGAGGCGTTTTGAGATGTTGGCCCATTCACCGATATTGCGATACTCGACCGACAACCGGAGATCGTCTGCCCCACCATTGGCAGGTGCACCGGCGCTGGCCGACGCAATGGTTGCCGGGCCGGCGTCGGCCCCCGGATCGCGCAACGGACCCTGCACGCGCGCGCCTGACGCCTTCCAGCGCCCCTCTAGCACGCCGAGCGACACCACCGCGGCGAGTTCGATGGCGTAATTGGGATCTTCGGCGTCGAACCGGTAGCCTTTGATCCAGGCGATGGAGCCGACCGCATCGCGTCCAACCAGCGTCACCTGCAGCTTGCGCTCCAACGGCCGCGGTACCAGGATGGCGACCACAAGACGCTCCTCGCCGGCATATTCGGTGGCGAATGTGCGCAGCATCGTCGTATCGCCCTTGGCCAGCGCGGCCAGCGTGTCGGAATGAACGCCCGGCTTCAGCGCCTCCAGTTTGATGGGGGTGAGCGCGTGCGCGATATCGACGTTGGTCCAGGCCGCGCGCCATGCGTCGTTCTGCAGGCCGGGGATCGGTTGCGTCTCGGATTGCCAGACCGGGACCAAGGTTATTGGCGGTGCCTGGGTATCCACAAAGGGCAGGTTCTCCTGCTCCAGCAGCGCTCGCACGGCGATGGGACGAAAGCTGAAGTCCAGGTTGGCGATATATTCGGTGGTCGAGTTGCGCTCGGAGCGCACCGCGATGCCATCCAGTAAAGCATCCGGCTTGACGATCTGCAGCTTGCGCAGCCGAGGATAGGCGGTGACGGGTACCAGCCGCTTCAACAGAGAGCGCAAGGCGGCGCGCTCCCCGTCCGCAATGGCCGCTTTTTTGGCGGCGACGGCGTCAGCGGCGTGGGCGTCGACTGGATAGCTGCCGACGGTGTAGACGGCGTCGGAGGCGCTGCCCGCCGCTTGCGCGGAGGTCGCGATGGCGGCCAGCAGCAAGCATGCTCCAACGAGGCCCGCGCCGGCGCGCAGGTGGGGTGCCCGCGGCGCTCGCTCTGCATCAATTCCGTTGGAACGAAGATCCACTTGCTGCTCCCACGCTGCCCCTGGCAATGCGTCAACCGCGCTGCCGCGCGCAACCCTGATCGGCACGCGGTCGCGACGGTTGCCTGTTACGCGCGCCGCTGCTATTCGACGCCAGAACTTTGGCGGAACGACGCCCGTCCGGCGTTCGATCCGAATCTTTCTCGTCGCGCACCACGCGATAGGATAGCAGCCCACCGGCAGGCGGTCGAGCCTCGCGTGCAGCGCCTTGCCGTTCTGCCACCTGACTGACGTGCCTGAGCAACTCGTTCGGCGTCGGTGCAATTTTCTGAAAGCCAATTCATGCCCGTCGAGCCCCCCGTCGTACCTGATCAGCCTCACCGCCTTGCCACCGTAGGGTATCGCGACGCAGGCGTGGACATCGACGCCGGCAATGCGCTGGTGGCGGCCATTAAGCCACTGGTCAAGGCAACCCGGCGACCCGGGGCGGACGCCGATCTGGGTGGGTTCGGCGGACTGTTCGATCTCAAGGCGGCGGGGTTCCGCGACCCCATCCTGGTGGCGGCCAACGACGGCGTCGGCACCAAGCTGAAGATCGCCATCGACACCGGTCTGCACGATACCATCGGTATCGATCTGGTCGCCATGTGCGTCAACGATCTGGTCGTACAGGGTGCCGAACCGCTGTTTTTTCTCGACTACTTCGCCACCGGCAAGCTGGATGTCGAGAATGCCCGGCGCGTCATCGCCGGCATCGCCAAGGGCTGCCGGGACAGCGGTTGCGCGCTGATCGGCGGCGAGACGGCGGAAATGCCGGGCATGTACCGCAACCAAGATTACGATCTGGCGGGGTTTGCTGTCGGGGCTGTCGAGCGGGGCGAAATCCTGCCGCGTGGAGACATCGCGTCCGGCGACGTGATCATCGGGCTGGCCTCGTCGGGCGTGCATTCCAATGGGTACAGCCTGGTGCGCAAGCTGGTGGAGAAGCAGGGACTGGCGTGGTCTGATCCAGCGCCGTTCGCGATCGGCAAAACACTTGCCGAAGCGCTGCTCACGCCGACGCGGCTGTACGTCAAGCCGCTGCTGGCTGCATTGAAAGCGACCGGCAGCGGTGGCCCAAGCGGCGCGATCAAGGGCTTGTCACACATCACCGGCGGCGGGCTCAGCGAGAACCTGCCGCGCGTGCTGCCGGCTGGCTTGGCTGGACATATCGACCTCGCAACTTTTGCGGCCCCTCAAGTGTTTGCGTGGCTGCGGCGTGCCGGCAATCTCGATGACGCCGAAATGTTGCGCACCTTCAACTGCGGCATCGGCATGGTCGTGATCGCAGATGCCGGCCGGCATGCAGCGGTGACGGCGGCGCTGACGGCTGCGGGCGAAAAGCCGGTCGTCATCGGCAGCGTCGAAGCTGGCCGCGGCGTCAAGTCCAGCGCCAAAGGTAAAGGCGAAGCTGAGGCGGTGCGCTATTCCGGGACGTTGCGGTTCGCCGACCGCTCCTGAAGCGCAGTGGATTTTTGATGCAGTTTTTCTTTCCCGATGTGCCGAGCTTGCCGCTGCCACCGGGCCATCGGTTCCCGTCCGGCAAGTATGATGCGCTGAGGGCGGTGATCGATGCCGAACGCATTCTCGGCACAGCCGATCTGGTGGCGGCCATTCCAGCCGGGCGAGACGAGCTTCTGCGTGCCCATTCGCCTGAATACGTGGACGCGATGCTGTCGGGCACGGTTGCGGCCGACGGCATGCGCCGCATCGGGCTGCCGTGGAGCCAGACGCTGGTTGATCGCAGCCGCGCGACGGTCGGAGGCGCGCTGGCCAGTGCTCAAGCCGCGCTTGAGTACGGCATCTCCGGTCAACTCGCCGGCGGCACCCACCATTCCCATCGCGATTTCGGCTCGGGGTTTTGCGTCTTCAACGATCTTGCCGTCGCCGCGCTGACGTTGCTCGACACCGGCGTCGTCGCCCGTCTTGCTATCGTTGACACCGACGTGCACCAGGGCGACGGCAACGCCGCCATTCTGGGGGCCGATCCGCGCGTTTTTATCCTGTCGGTGCAGGGCGCGAAGAACTTTCCATTCCGGCGCGTGCCGGGAACTCTCGACGTCGATTTGGCCGACGGCACGGAGGATGCGGCGTATCTCGCGGCACTCGCCGCAGCGCTCGAACCCGTCGTAGCGTTCCGGCCGCAACTGGTATTCTACCTGTCAGGGGCTGATCCGTTGGCGGAAGATCGCCTTGGCCGGCTGTCGCTCTCCCACAAAGGGCTGATGATGCGCGATCGGCTGGTACTGGAAACCTTCAAGACTCGCGCTGTTCCCTTGGCCATCGCCATCGGCGGCGGATATGCCGAGCCGATCAGCGCCTCGGTAACAGCGTACGCGAACACTTTCCGCGTCGTCGCTCAAATCTGGAATTTGTGAGCGGAACCGCAGCGGTATTTCGGCAGTTTTCACGGTGTTCTGAAACCCCGCAAGTTCCTGATCCGATATGACCGTCACGCAACTCAATCCACCTATTCCTCTCGAAACGCCGAAAGGCAGCGGGTTGGCGCACCTCATGATAGACTATGGGCCGGAATTCCATCTGATGTGGGCGGTTTTTCTAGACGCCAACGGTGAATGCTGGACCTTCCAGAACCCTGAAATCCGTGCGGCCAAGAATGTTACACTAGGCCGACAATCCATCTCGCAGCCAAAAGCGAAGCCGATGGTGTCGGCGCAAGCGATCGGTACTATTGGGCACGACGGCTTGGCGGACGGCGCAAATGGCGCGAACGGGTCGTCGAAGTACAGTGACGCCACCATCGCCGACAACAACCACAGTCGGTCGACTTCAAGAGCCGGTACCTAGATAAGCCGCGCGGACGGCTGGATCGTTCTTGAGTTTGTCGGCAGGCCCTTGGCCGGCCAGGCGGCCGTTTTCCATGACGTAGCCGTAGTCCGCGACTTCGAGAGCTGCGGCGGCGAACTGCTCGACCAGCAGCATCGTGATTTTTTCGGCCTTCAAGCGCTTGATGGTGGCAAACACTTCCTCGACCAGACGTGGCGCAAGCCCCATCGATGGTTCGTCAAGCAGCAACACTTCCGGCTGCAGCATCAGCGCGCGCGCCATCGCCAGCATCTGTTGTTCACCGCCGGACAGCGTTCCCGCAAGTTGTTCCCGGCGCTCTCTGAGGCGCGGAAACAAGTCGAACATGCGTTCGAGATCGGCGTCGACGTCCCCTTTGGGCCGCATCTTCGTCAACCGTGGATATGCGCCGAGCAGCAGGTTGTCGGTGACGCTGAGGGTCGAGAAAACTTTGCGGCCTTCCGGTGAATGCGCCATACCGAGCCGGGTGATGTCGTGGCTGGCAAGGCCGGCGATGTTGCGGCCGTTGAGCAGGATTTCGCCGCCCTCGGGCTTGATCATACCGGATACGGCCCGCAACGTAGTGGTCTTGCCGGCACCGTTGGAGCCGATCAGCGTCACCAATTGCCCCGCCGGAACCGAGATGGAAATTTCGTTGAGCACGCGGACTTTGCCGTAGCCGGCGACGAGGTTTTTGATTTCGAGCATGATCGTGTGCCTCAATGCGCCGCAGCGCTGCCGCCGAGGTAGGCCTCGATGACGCGCGGATCGGCCTGCACCTGTGCCGGCACGCCCTCGGCGATCTTCTGCCCGAAATCGAGCACCGTCACCTTGTCGCTGATGCCCATCACCACGTCCATGTGGTGCTCGATCAGGATCACAGTGATGCCGTGCGCCTTGATCTTGCGGATGATCTCGATGAGTTCGCGGATGTCAGGCGCGGTCAGTCCCGCCGCCGGTTCGTCGAGCAGCAACAGTTTGGGATCGAGCGCCAGCGCGCGGCCGATTTCCAACAGCCGCATCTTGCCGTAGGGCAGGTTCTTCGATTCCTCACTGGCGAGGCTGTCGAGGCCGACGAACTGCAGGATGCTCATGGCGCGCTCGCGCGTCGCCAGTTCCTCGCGCTTGGACTTGGGCAAGCCGAGCGCCACCGTGAAGAACCCGCTCGTATAGGTGTGGTGCAAGCCCACCATCACGTTCTCGATGCACGTCAACTCAGAGAACAGCTGCACGTTCTGGAACGTGCGGGCGATACCGGCGTTGGCGATCTCCGTCGATGTCTGGCCGACGATGGATGTGCCGTCCAGTATAACCGCGCCGCCCGTCGGCACGTAGATGCCGGTGAGCACGTTCATCATGGTGCTCTTGCCGGAGCCGTTGGGGCCGATCAACCCGTGGATGGTGCCGCGCCCGACTTCCAGATCGACCTCGTTGAGGGCCTTGAGGCCGCCGAATTGCATCAGAACTTTGCGGGTTTCGAGCAATGTCGCTCCGGCAGTGCCGGCCGCCACCGTGCCCCACACTTTCGATTGATCCGCTGTTGCCTTGACGACGACGTGGCGGTTGGCAAACCGCGGCGCGATACGGGCCACTGCCTGCCGGAAGAAGCCGACGATGCCGTCCGGCAGATAATAGACGACGAACAGGATCATCAAGCCGTAGATGCTCAGCTTCCAGTCGACGATGCGTTCCAAAAACAGCGAGAACACGAACAGCGCCACACACATCGTGACAGCCACCGCGATGCTGAAACCCTGCGACTTGTCGCGCCTGAAGGCAACGATGCCGGCGACGACCGCGACGAACGCGATGACAGCAGCCATGACGCGGAACAGTTCGAGATCGGACAGGATGTTGGGCAGGAATACGATGATCGCCGAGCCGAGGATCGGCCCCAGCCGCGATTTGCGGCCGCCCATCGCCACCGCGAGCAGGAACTCGATCGATTGTCCGGAGTTGAAAGCCTCTGGTGCGATGTACTGCCGGAAATAAGCGTAAAGCACGCCCGCCAGACCTGCAAAACCCGCACTGACGACGAATGCCAGCACTTTGTGCCTGTAGACGCTTACGCCCATGCAATCGCATGCGATCGGGCTGTCGCGGAGCGCTTCAAAAGCGCGGCCGTAGCGCGATGCGATCAACCGGTTGATGATCACGACAGTGAACACCAGCGCGATGGCCGAAACGTAGTAGTACTCGACCTCTTTCATCCGCTTCATCGACAGGTCGATATAGTCGCGCACGTCGAGGAACACGGGCGTGCGTAACTCGATCCCGAGCGGGCCGTTGGTCAGATTAAGATGGTTGGTCAACGGGCCGAGATCGGTCATCTCGTTGATCAGCGTCATGACGATGGTGCCGAAGGCCAGCGTCACCATCGCGAGATAGGGGCCGGTGACACTCAGCGCGGGCAGCGCAAGAATGGCGCCGAATAGCGCGGTCACGACGATGGCCGCCGGCAGCGCCCACCAGAATCCGAGCCCGAAATGCATCGATAGCAGGCCCGCGGTATAAGCACCGACGCCGAACAGCGCGGCATGGCCGATCGACACTTCACCGGTGTAGCCGAACACGATGTCCAGCCCCAGCACCAGGATCGCATAGATCACGATGGTGGTGATCAGGGGCAGATAGTACGACGAGGTGATGACGAATGGCAGGGCGGCCAGAATGACAAGGCCCAAGAATTTGAGAACCGACTGCATGCGTTTCAAACCTTCTTGATCGCGGCTTTGCCGAACAAGCCGGCGGGTTTGAAAGAGAGCACCAGGAGCAGCAGTATCAAGCCGGGTACATCCTTGTAGCCGGTGTCGAAATAAAAGCCCGTCAAACTCTCGGTGATGCCGAGAATGAGGCCGCCGACGACGACGCCGAGCCCGCTCGACAAGCCGCCGATGATGGCGACGGCGAATGCCTTCAGGCCGAGGGCTGCACCCATGTTGGCGCCCGTCAGCGTGATCGGCGCGATCAGCACGCCGGCCAGCGCCGCACTCAGCGACGACAGCGCGTACGAGAAGGTGATCACGCGCGAGGTATTGATGCCCATCAGCCCGGCCGCGTCACGATCGTTGGAGGTGGCGACGACAGCCTTGCCGTAGATTGAGCGGCGATTGAACAATTCGACTGCCAGCATCATCGCCAACGCGCCGACGACGATGATGATTTCCATCGGCCTGACGTTGACGCCGCCGATGGTCAGCGGTGCCTCGCTGACGGGAGACGGAAACTTCAGCGGGTCCTTGCCCCACACGTTTTCGGCGATGTTTTTGAAGATGATGCCGAGCGCGATGGTGGCCATGATCCAGCCAGCCTCGGACTTGATCTTGGTGGCTTGTCGCACGCCGAGCAACTCGACGATCGAGCCTTGCACGAGGCCGAAGGCAAACACCAGCGGCAGTGCCAGAATGTAGGCCCAGAACGTGCCCAGCGACATGCCGATGAGAAAATTGACCGTGGTGAAACCGACCAGCGCGCCGAGCGTCAGCGCTTCACCCTGGCCGAAGTTGAGCGTCTTGGACGTGGCGAACGTTAATTGATAGCCGAACGCGATTACGCCGTAGATCATTCCCACGGAGATCCCGGACACCAGGATTTGCAGAAAGTTTTGCATGCACGTCCCCGAACGCAACCCAAGCACTCAAAGTTTGTCATGGCCGCACAGGCGGCTACCCAAGCGACCATCCATGAAGCACCAGCCTCGCAGATCGACGTTTCGGCTATTTCTCGTCAATTGATTGATCAAGCAAAATTTGGCTTGCTTGGGTGGTCGCCTGCGCGGCCATGACGAAAAAAGAAGCTAAAACCCAGGGACAAGCCCTGGGACGACACGCGTGCGGAGGCAGCGCCCTTAGGCTTGCCTTACGACTTCGGCTTCACGCGGAGGGCGTTGTCGCCTTCGATGTCGGCGGCATTCGCCGGCACCACGCGGCCACTCTTGACGGTGCCGAGCACGGGAATGTTCGCCGTGATCGCCTCGTGATCGGTGGCGCTGAAGGGATGATCGTAGGTGGTCACCACGCCTTCGACCTTGGTCTGCAGATCTTCCAGCGCCTCGCGGATTTTCTTGCCGTCGGTCGACTTGGCCTGGTTGATGGCGGCGGCCAGCAACAGCATCGAATCGTAACCCTGCGCGGCAGATACCGGCGACGGTATGCGATCGACTTTGTAGGCGGTCTGATAGGCCTCGATGAAGCTCTTGCGCTTCGGCGTCGACGGAGCCTGGATGAAGGTCTGCGGCATCAGCACGCCTTCGCTGTTGGCACCGGCGGCGTCGATAAAGCTGGCCATCGACAGCGTCCACGAACCCATCACCGGAACTTTCCAGCCGAGCTTGACGACGGCGTTCACGGTCTGCGCGAGCTCAGGCCCGATCGCGTACGTCAGCACGACGTCGGCGCCCGCTTCCTTGGCGCGCAGAGCTTGCGCGGTCATGTCGGTGTCACCGATGTTGAACTTTTCGACGGCGACGGGCTTGAGGCCCCGTTCGGCCAGTGCCTTTTCGAGATCGGCGCGGCCGAGCTGGCCGTAGTTGGTCGAGTCGGCGATGATCGCGGGTTTGGTGTAGCCGGCTTTCTTGACCGCTTCAGCGACCATGCTGCTCTGGATGGAATCGTTCGCCGAGGTGCGGAAAACGTAGTTCGCCTTGTGCTCCGGCGGCAGGAACTGCTTGGTGACGAGCGTGCCGGTCGCGACGTTGTTCATCACCGGAATTTCGGCTTCCTGATAGAAGCGCTGCGACGCCAGCGACACGCCGGTGTTGATGAAGCCAACGGTGGCGACCACCTGCTCCTTGTTGATCAGCTCTTGGGCGATCTGCACGCCGACTTCGTTCTTGGCTTCGTCGTCACGCTCGACGAGGG
>JANXYD010000044.1 GCA_025350265.1 Hyphomicrobiaceae bacterium
GGAGTGGCGGCAGCTTTCCAAGCTTAAGTCGACGTATACCGATGCGCTGCCGGAATTCATCCAGCCGGACACCGGCCGAATCCACACGTCCTACGCGCTGGCCTCGACGACGACAGGGCGGCTTTCGTCGTCCGATCCGAATTTGCAGAATATTCCCGTGCGCACCAAGGAAGGTCGCGAAATCCGCACAGCCTTCATCGCCGACGCGGGCGCGAAGCTGGTGTCGGCCGACTACAGCCAGATCGAACTGCGCGTGCTCGCCCACATCGCCGATATTCCGCAGTTGAAACAGGCCTTCGCCGAGGGGCTCGACATCCACGCCATGACCGCATCCGAGATGTTCGGCGTGCCAGTCAAGGACATGCCGGCGGACGTGCGCCGGCGTGCCAAGGCGATCAACTTCGGCATCATCTACGGCATCTCGGCGTTCGGCTTGTCGGCCCAGCTCGGCATCTCCAAGCAGGAAGCCGGCGATTACATCAGCACTTATTTCAAGCGCTTTCCTGGCATCCGCGCCTACATGGACGCGACCAAGAAATTCGCCCACGACAAAGGTTATGTCGAAACCATTTTCGGGCGCCGCATTCACTATCCGGAGATCAACACCAAGAACCCGTCGATGCGAGGCTTTCTCGAGCGCGCATCGATCAACGCGCCGATCCAGGGTTCGGCCGCCGATATCATCCGCCGGGCGATGATCCGCATGCCCGGCGCTTTGGTTAAAGCAAACCTCACGCGCACGACGATGCTCTTGCAGGTGCACGACGAGTTGATCTTCGAGGTCGCGGAGGCGGAAGTCGAGGAGACGATCGCGGTCGTGCGCCGGACCATGGAAGGCAGCGCCGAACCCGCGGTGAAATTGTCGGTTCCCATTCACGTCGATGCCAAGGCCGCAATGAATTGGGAAGCGGCGCATTGAAGTGTTTGGAGTGAGGGTGGCGGCTGCCCCGGCTCCAGCTCCGCGTTGGCTTCGACGGGGTGATGGTAGGGGAGGGGCGGCCGCGAGTTGAAGACGAGGGTTTAGACAGCCGGATCTGTGACGGCCTGACAGTCGTTCAACTAATAGAAACGATAGTCATCGTCCCCGACGTGCCGAGAGACGACGTGTACGGTCCTGTGAAGCCGGCCGTGAGCGGCTCCGGAACGCTGCCCTGCAGGGTTAGTGTGACACTTTGGTCGCCTGAGATCTTGAGAGTGTTTCCCTCCCGCGTATAAGTGCCCTTGCGGCCGTCGTCGCCGATAACCGTGCCGGTCGCTCGATCGAAGGTGGCGGTAGTGACTTTGCCGTCGCTGTTTGTGAACTTGGCGATGATTTTCATGGGTTGGCCTCCCTGGACGCTACACCCGGCGCGCCGCGGCTCAGCACTCGTGGCCGCCGGTTAACCAGCATTGCACCCCGCCACGCTCTCGGCAACAGCGATCAGGAGGCGTTTCAGCGCGACCCGATAACCAGTGCTTCACGCTCGCGTCACTTGCTGTGCCGCATCAACCGTCGCGCTGCGGGGCTGGCGGCGTGGCTGACAAGGCCCATGCGCCAAGACCGCATTTGTTGATGGCAATGACGGCTTGGGTGCGGCTGTCGACCGCCAGCTTCTGCAAGATCGCCGACACGTGCGCCTTGATTGTCGCTTCCGATACCCCGAGCTTGTAGGCGATTTGCTTGTTGAGCAAGCCATCGCCCAACATGCCGAGCACGCGCAATTGCTGCGGCGTGAGCGTGGCCAATCTCGCGAGGAGCAGTCGTGCGGGATCGTCGGCGGCTGCGGCGGCGTCCAGGTGGTCCGGCACCGCGAGGCCGCCCGCCAGCACGGTAGCGATGGCGTGCCTGATCTTGTCGACGGGTTGCGATTTGGCGACAAAGCCCGACGCGCCGCAATCGAGGCACCGGCGGATCGTTTGAGCGTCGTCGGTGGCGGAAACGATAATCACGGGCAAGGCCGGATATTCAGCCTTCAGCGAGAGCAGGCCCGTCAACCCTTGCACTCCCGGCATCGCCAAGTCGAGGCACACCGCGTCCGGCTCGGTCCCTGCCGTGAGAATCGGCAATAGATCCTCGTACGATCCTGCCTCGTCGATGACGGCACCTGCGAACGCACTGGCCAGCACCTGTCGCAAGGCCCCGCGAAACAACGGGTGGTCATCGACGATGACGAACCTGTAAGGCCCAGCTGTACTATCGTGTGGCGGGACGGTCCGCGCCATGTGATTTGCCTCCCCGGTGAGCCGCCGACCCGACGGCAGGCACAACTGTGTACTCCGCGCAAAAAGATAGCCGCAATTTCGACTTCTGCCTATGATCGATGTTCATGGACTGCGTTCGCCGCGCATTCGCTGGGGGAGCGTGAGGGGCAAATGATCGATTGGGCCGACCGCAAGTACTACTGGCGCGATACCAAATGGCAGATGTTGGCCACCCTGGCGCCGTTCCTGGTGGCGGTTCTGGCGTTGCCACTCTATGCCGAGGCGCTCAACGCGCGTCCCGTGTTCGGCATGCCGCTCGGCTACTTCGTCGTCTGCCACGGATTGCTGCTGATCGCGGTGATCGTGATGGCCAGCTTCGTCAACCGGCAGCATGCCATCGATCATTGGCACGGAGCCAATCAGGATCCGTGAACCGACCATGATCAAGCCTCTGCCGTTCGTGCACCCGCAGCGCTTCACCGGTCGCCGCACTGGCACCTATATCGCAATTTTCGCGAGCGCCTACGTGAGCCTGTTTCTCGGTGCCCTCATCGGCGAGCAGCTGGGGGTTGCCGAGGCCACGCTATGGCGGGTGCTGTTTGTGCTGCCGGTGGCGCTGTTCGTCGGCGTCGGACTGATGCTGCCCGCCGACGACGGACGTGAATTCTACACCGCCGGTCGCCGGACTCCGCCGTTCTTCTCGGGGCTGTCGATGGCGATGACGGCGCTCGGCGGCACCGGCGTGATCTGTATCACCGGCGCGCTGTTCAAGATCGGCATCGATGCGCTGGTGTTGCCGCTCGGGTGGATCACCGGGCTGGTGTTCGTCGGCGTGTTGCTGTCCCCTTTCGTACGCAAATGCGGTGCCTATACGATCCCGAGCTTCCTCGGGCTTAGGCTCGATAGCCGGGTCGCGCGGATGGTGGCGGCGCTGGTGCTGATCGTGCCGACGGCGCTGCTTTTGATGGCGGAAGTGCGCATCGGCGCGTTCGTGGCGGCGTGGATGACGGGGCAGCCGGAGGCATTGATGCTGCCAGTGGTGGCGGTGATCGCTGCCGGTACGATGGTGGTGGGCGGTATCCGCGCCTACACCTGGGCCTCCTCGACGCAGGCGATCGCCGCGGTGTTGGCGATGGTGGTTCCGGCAACAATCGTGTCGCTGCTGATTTCAAACCTGCCATTCCCGCAGATGATGCACGGCAACTTGTTGCGCGGCTTCCAGCGGCTGGAATTGGCCCAGACGTTCCAGCCGTTGCACGCAAGCGCGCAATCGTTCGACATGCCCGGCAGCGGGCTCGAGGCATTCAGCGGCCCCTACCTGCAGTCGTTCGGCCACGTCGGTCCGCTGAGCCTGCCGTTCGCGATCCTGATCATCGCAACGGGACTGGCGGGCTTGCCGGCCGTACTCAATCGTGTCGGCACGACAGCCACTGTCTACGACACGCGCAAGTCGATGGGCTGGGCGGTGCTGACGACCGCGTTCATGCTGCTGACGTTGGCGTCGGTGGCCGGCTTCATGCGTGGCTATGTCAGCGAGCAGATCGTCAACGCGGCCGGCGACCGGTTGCCGCTGTGGTTCCAAACGCTGCAGCAGCTCGGCTTCGCGGCGGTCGCCAAGACCCGTGCGGCGATCACCCTATCCGGCATCTCGATCCGCCGCGACGCGGCCTTCATCGCACTGCCGATGGCCGCCGGCCTGCCGCTACCGCTGGTGGCGATGGCTGCGGCCGGTGGTCTGGCGGCGGCGATCGCAGGGGCGGCCGCGCAGGCGCTGGCGCTGGCCGGCATGCTGGCCGAGGACCTGCTGCACGGAGGCCGGCGGGAAGCGCCCGACGACGCGGTGCGGCTGCGCTCGGGGCGGCTCGCGCTGGTCCTCGCTGGCGCCATCGGGCTGATCGGCGCGACGCTGGTGGCCGACCCGCTGGCAGCAGCGCTGGCGGCGTTGGCGCTGTCGTCGGCGACGGGCTTTCCGGTGCTGTTGCTCTCGATACTGTGGCGCAAAGTCTCTCCGCTCGGTGCCGTCGCGGGCCTGTTGACGGGCTTCGGTGTCACGCTGGCGCTGATGCTGACATCGCTGTCGGGGATGATCGCGCTGTCGCCGCTGCTGGCAGCCAGCATCGGCGGCCCGGCCAACGTCATCGTCATGGTGCTGCTGTCACGCGCGGCAGCGGCGTCTTCGCGGCGCGCACTGGAAGTGGTGCGTGATGTGCGCATCCCCAGCGGCGAGGCCATCTATGATCGCGAGATGCGCATCCTGCGTCGCAAACGCGCAACTTCCGGGTTATGAGTGCGAAGTATCAGCGACGACCACCAGAAGAATTTGCCGGCTTGGCAAACCTTGCAATTGCAGCGCTTCGAGCGCTATCGATGGCATCGCCAAGCTTCGGCAGTGAGGCGTTGAACGAGCAGGAAAGCTGTATGGCCGGCCGCGAGCATACCAACCTTTATCCACCTATCGAACCCTTCCGCACGGGGCGGCTTTCTGTGTCCGGCGGGCATGAGATCTATTACGAGCAATCCGGCAATCCGCAGGGGCGTCCGGTCGTCGTCGTGCACGGCGGCCCCGGCGGCGGCTCCAACGCCACCATGCGCCGCTTTCACGATCCATCGCGGTATCACATCATCCTGTTCGACCAGCGCGGCTGCGGCCGATCGCTGCCGCATGCCAGCCTCGACGATAACACAACTTGGCATCTGGTGGCGGATATGGAGCGGCTGCGCGAGCAGGTAGGCGTCACTCGCTGGCAGCTCTTCGGCGGTTCCTGGGGCTCGACGCTGTCGATCGCATACGCTGAAACCCATCCCGAACGCGTCCTGGAAATGGTTTTGCGCGGCATTTTCCTGTTGCGCCCGGCCGAGATCCGCTGGTTCTATCAGGAGGGCGTCAATTGGCTATTTCCCGACGCTTTCGCGCAATTCCAGCGCCTCATTCCGCCTGCGGAACGTGCCGACATGGTCGCCGCCTACCACCGTCGCCTCACCCACCCCGATCGCCAGATCCAGATCGAAGCGGCGCGCGCGTGGTCGGTGTTCGAAGGCTCGACGCTGTCGCTCTTGCAGGACGCCGAGCGGTTGGCATTGTTTGCCGCTGACACCTACGCGATCGCCTTCGCGCGCATCGAGTGCCATTATTTCGTCAACGGCGGTTTTCTCGATACCCCCGACCAGTTGCTGGCGGGAGCCGCAAATCTGCGGCGCATCCCCGGCGTCATCGTACATGGCCGCTACGACGTGGTGACGCCGCTCAAGAATGCCTTCGACCTTAAGGCCGTGTGGCCGGAGGTCGACCTGCGTATCGTTGCGGACGCCGGGCACGCCATGACCGAGCCGGGCATAATTCGCGAACTGGTCGCTGCCACCCGCCGCTTCGGCGAGCGGCAGGCTGGACGGGGTTGATCGCAACTTCTTCGTATCGAGGATCGTCAGATGAAGATCGCAGTCGTTGGAGCCGCAGGCCGCATGGGGCGCGAGTTGGTTCGCGCCGTGCACATGAGCGAGGGGGCGACGCTCGCCGGTGCCATCGAACAGCGGGGCTCGATTGCCGTCGGCCGGGATGTGGGCTTGCTCGCCGGGCTTGGCAAAATAGGCGTTGTCATCACCGAGCAGGCGCTGGAAACGTTTGCCAAGGTCGACGCGGTGCTGGATTTCACGGTGCCGGCGGCGTCCGTCGAATTCGCCGCGCTGGCAGCCAACGCCCGCATCGTCCACGTCTGCGGCACCACCGGCCTGAGTACCTCCGATGAAGCAGCGATCACGGCAGCGGCCCGACATGCGACGATCATTCGTGCGCAGAACTACAGTCTCGGCGTCAATCTGCTGGTCGCCATGACGCGCAAGATCGCCGCAGCCCTGGATCAGGATTTCGACATCGAGATCGTCGAGATGCATCATCGCATGAAGGTGGACGCGCCGTCCGGCACGGCGCTGATGCTGGGGGAAGCGGCCGCCGTTGGACGTGGCGTCGACTTGAGCCACGTCGCAGCGCGCGGTCGTGACGGCCAGACCGGTGCGCGCAAGCGCGGCGATATCGGCTTTGCCTCGCTCAGGGGCGGCAACGTCGTCGGTGACCATACGGTGATTTTCGCCGCCGACGGCGAGCGCATCGAGATCACCCATAAGGCCGACGATCGCGGTATCTTCGCGCGCGGCGCGGTCAAAGCGGCGTTGTGGGGCAAAGGCCGCACCCCCGGCCTCTATTCCATGTTGGATGTATTGGGGCTTTGATATTGCGAGCTGAATCGTAGGTTGGGCCAAGCGTTCACGCGACCCAACATCACACGGCGAAAGTTGCGTTTGTTGGGTCGCGCTGACGCTTGGTCCAACCTACGCTATTGCTGGATCGCTGCCCGCGCGACGCGTGCTGGCGACACTGCGGCGGATCAGTTCGAGCGCGATAGCGACGTTGGCCACGTTCCAGGCGATGCCGTTGAGAAACGCTGCCTGGTAGCCACCGCTGGCATCGTAGATCAAGCCGGACAGCCAGCCGCCGAGCGCCATGCCGGCCACCGTTGACATCAACACAGCGCTGATCCGCGTGCCGGCTTCGGACGCCGGATACAACTCGCGCACGATGATGGCGTAGCTCGGCACGATGCCGCCTTGCGCAAGCCCGAACAGCGCCGAAATCGCATACAGAGCACCCAGTCCGTCGAACGGCAGGAACAACGTCAGCATCAGCACCTGCAGCGTCGAGCCCAACGCCAGCGCATAAAGCCCGCCGATGCGATCCGACAGATAACCCGAGATCAGACGGCTGACGACACCTCCGACGAACATCAGCGACAGCATCTCCGCGCCGCGCTTGACGCCGTAGCCGAGGTCGCCGCAGTAGGCGACCAGATGCACTTGCGGCATCGACATGCCGACGCAACACGCAACACCTGCAAACATCAGCAGTGCCTGCAGCGCATTGCGATTGAAGCCCAATGGCCGGGCGTCGTCGCCGATCGAAGTTGCGGCCTCGGCCAGCGTGGGCGGCGGTTGCCGGGGCGGCGTGCGTCGCATCAGCGCGACCAACGGCAGGATCGTCACGAGACAAAAAATACCGATGCCGAAGTAAGTCCGCCGCCAGCCGTAAGCCTCGATCGCCCACGTCAGCAATGGCGGCCACACGGCGCCCGCCACGTAGTTCCCGCTCGCCACCAGCGCCACCGCCAGCCCGCGGCGCCGCCTGAACCACAGCGAGATATCGGCCACCAGCGGTCCGAAGGTCGACGATCCGCCGAGGCCGCCGATCATCACGCCCTGCACCAGCATGAATTGCCACATGCTCTCGGCGAAGCTGCCGGCGATGTAGCCGACGCACAGGAATATTGCGCCAAGGACCAGCGGCGAGGCGATGCCGCGTCGATCGGCCAGTCGCCCATACGCGATGCCGCCAGCGGCAAGCCCGAGCATCGTCAGCGTGTAGGGCAAGGACGCGGTGCCGCGCGTAACGCCGAATTCGGCCTGCACGGCGGGCAGGGCGACGGCCACCGACCACATGCCGACGCCGCCGATAGTGCCGATGAGAATGGCGGTGACCAGCCGCAGCCACGCATAGCGGCTCTCGACGTCCGGGTGATCGATGGGCTCGGCTGCTGCAAATGTCATGACGATCCAACTATGCTGTTATACCGCCGCTTCTACCGCCCTATCATTCGTCATGGCCGCGAAGGCAGGCCACCCAAGCAAGGCAACATTCAGCTCTGCGGTCCAAGAGGCCTGCGGTACTTGCGTTCAAGCCCAAAGACCATCTTTGGTCTGAACCAAAATAAACACTCGACGATGTTACCTCACTCTGGCCCGCGCGATGTGGCTCGGAGAGGCCGCCCGCAGCTTATTGACGCCATCGGGATCATAGTGGTCGATGAGGACTTTGTTGGAATAATCCTCGATGAGTTCAAGGCCACAGCTTGCAAGCAACCCTGGCAACTCCGCTGGATGAAAACCCGACACGAAGGGTTCGCCTGCCGCAGCAACCGAACGGCGCATGTCAGCCAACGCGGTTGCAGCCACGCCGTCGCGCTTCGGGTTATCGAAGAAGTTTTGGTCCGCGTAGTTGAAAACCACTTCGCTGCCGCTTGGAGCCACGTCGGCGATAGCGCGCAAGGTCGCGAGATTGGCCGCGCGCGTCAAGTACATTGTCACGCCGAGCCAAGCGAAAAACGCCGGCTCGCCAGCCTTGTACGCGGACCTCGCCAGCGCCCCGGCCAACTCCTCGCGCGACAAGTCGGCGGCGATGAAATGCACATTCTCCGCAAGTGCCATAGCGCAGTCGGCAATGCGCTGTTGCTTCAAGCCTTGCGTCGCGGGATGATCGATCTCGAACACCGATACGTCACGGGCCGCTTGCGGTCGCCTCAAAGCATAACTGTCAAACCCCGCGCCGATCAGCACATACTGACGTACGCCACGCTTCACGGCATCCGCCAGCCGGTCTTCGGCGTATCGCTGGCGCACGATGACGTTGGCGTAGGCCGCGCTCGCCCTCAGTCCCACGTCCAGTGCGATGTCTGCGGGCGTGCCCGACGGCGCGCGCGCCCGCATCCGGGCCTTGATTTCGTCTGGTACCAGCCGGTCGCCCCACGCGTCGTCGAGCAGCGGCAGGGGATCGGCGCGGCGATGCAGCGCGCGCATCAGCGACGTACCCATGGCTGTCAGGCTCGGCGTGTTGTCTTGCATTAGCGTGTGATCCCCGCCTGGTGTGAATGCTGTCGCCTGAGAGCCGCGTAGCGTGCATCATGCGACGCGCGGTTTAGATCACATTTCAAAGGACAGAGGAAATGTTCACGCTGTATTACGCAGCGCACACTTGTGCGCTCGCCTCGCATATTGCGCTGCTGGACGCGGGTGCCGACTTCGCCTTGAAGCGCGTCGATTTCGCCAGCGTGGAGCAACAATCGCCAGCGTATTTGCAGGTCAATCCCAAGGGGCGTGTGCCGGCCTTGATCACGCCGCGAGGAACCCTCACGGAGACGCCTGCGATGCTCGCGTTCATTGCCCAGAGCTATCCGCCAGCGAGGTTGGCACCGCTCGACGATCCCTATGCGTTCGCCCAAGTACAGTCGTTCAATAGCTATCTATGCTCGACGTTGCACGTCGCGCACGCGCATCGCATGCGAGGATATCGCTGGACCGACGATCCGGCGGCCATCGTGGCCATGCAAAAGAAGGTGCCTCAATCCGTCGGCGCGAGCTTCGACTTGATCGAGCGCGACTATCTGGTCGGGCCTTGGGTCATGGGCGAGACCTATACCATCGCCGATCCCTATCTCTTCACGCTAGCGCAATGGTTGGAGGCTGACGGCGTCGATCCCGCGCGAATTCCGCGCGTCATGGACCATCGCGCGCGCATGGCGGCGCGCCAAAACGTGCGCGCGGCTGTTGCGGTTGAACTTGCCGAATAGCGGCATCGTGGGTCAGGCTGTGAAAACGCTCTCCTTGCCTTTCAGCAGCGCCACCACCACGGAATTGACCGGCGTGGCGATGCCGAGCCGGCCGCCCTCGCGTGCCACCGCACCGTTGATGTTGTCGATCTCGGCGCGGCGGCCGGCCAGATGATCGAGCAGCATCGACGGCCGCGCGCCGGGAATTTTCTGCCCGAATTCCCACACGTAGCGAACCGGATCGTCGAAATCCAATTTGATGCCGCGCGCGCGAGCGACGTGGAAACCCTCGGTCGCACACGCGCTCGCAATGCTCCACGCTTGCGGCGATGCCTGCAACTCGCCGACGCGCAATCCCATCAGCGCGCACGGACCGGAATACGTGCAATTGCAGAGCAGCTTTTCCCACACCATCTTGTGGATGTCGTCGAACACCAGCACTTTGAAACCGCCGGTTTCCCAGGCATTCTTGACCGTTTCGAGCCGTGTGCTCAGCCCGCCCGCCATCTCGCCCAGCCGCACGAATTCCATGCCATTGTGATGGGCGTGCCCCGGCCCCTTCATCGACGCGCCGAAGCCGCCGACGACGCCGATCATCGTGCGCTCGGCACCGGCGATCGCACCCACCTTGTCGGCCGAGCCGAGGCCGTTCTGGATGGTGAGGATAGGCGCGTCCGGCTTGGCGATGGCAGTAGCGTCCCGCGCGGCGGCTTCCACGCCGTCGTCCTTGGTGGCGATGATGACGAGATCGGCGTCGCTGACATCGCGTGCATGGCATGTCGCATGAAGCCGAACGGTGCGGTCCCCGCTCGCGCCTTCGACGCGCAGCCCGTTGGCATTCATGGCAGCCACGTGCGCCGACCAGGTGTCGATCGCCCACACTTCGTGCCCGCCGTCAGCCAGCAGCGCCGCATACACCGAGCCCATCGCTCCCGTCCCGATGATCGCAATCTTCATGATGATTTGTATCCACCGTATGTCGATTATCCGTCAACGGCTGCCGTACGGCCGACCTCATAGGCCTCCGCATTCGCCGCGGCGATGCGAAAGATCGGGTTGGCCACGCCGTGCAGGCCCGCGCGCTCGGCCAGAAAGGCCAAAATGTGCGCGCCTTCCGTCGGCCCGCCGCGCTCCATGTCGCGCAGCATGGATGCCTTGTAGGCGCTGCCGGCAACGCCGAAAACCTTGAGGTAATCTGATATCATCGGCTCGGGCAGCGCGTAGCCTTCGGCGGCAGCGATCGCGGCTATGCTGCGCAAGGTGCTTTCGATCAACCAAGGTCCGTCGGCAGTCTGGTTAACGACGCCAATTGATTGCCGGGTCAGGGTTGTGACGGCGGCCACGGTGCCGAGGTGGGTCAGCTTCCGCCACAGCTGGAACCGGATATCCGGCACCGCTTGGGCGCGCACTTGCGGACTTGGAAACAGCGCGGCCAAGTGGGTGACGCGCTCACTCATGCGGCCGTCGAGTTCGCCGAACACGATCTCGTTCCAGTCGCCGAGTGTCAGCACCGTGCCGTCCGGTTTCAACGTCGCCTGGATCTTGGCGAGCCCGCCGATTACGCGATGCGCGCCGAATTCAGCCACCAGCCGGTCGATATGCTTGATGCCGTTGAGGATCGGCAGCACGCCGGTCGATGGGCCAACGGCGGGTCGAATGGCCGATATCGCGGCATCGAGGTCGTAAGCCTTGGCGCACAACAGCACAATGTCGTAGGCAGCGCCGATCTGATCTTGCGTGATCGACCGCACTTGGCGCGACAATGGCCCTACCGAACTGTCGATCCGCAGTCCCCAGCGGTCAAGCGCCGCCTTGCGCGCCGGCCGCACCAGGAAGGTGATATCGGCACCGTTTTCGGCCAGCCAGCCGCCGAAATAGCCGCCGAGCGCGCCGGCTCCGAGAACGAGAATTTTCATGATGTCCGCCACCACCTGCAAACGAGTAGCTGGCAGGTTAAGCGGCGTCGGGCTGGAATGGAACCCTGATGCTCAGATCATCAGGGCGTATGAAACTCAAAAGCCGCGAGCGCCATCGGCGGACGAGGCCATGGCGCGGTCGAGAACTACGAGCAGGCGAGTTAAGAACGCGGCAAACGAGAAGGTGCTACCGTCGGTGCCGGTATGAATCGTGGTCGTGGCCATGGTCAACTCTCCATTCCGTTTTCTGATATGTGGCATACCACGCAGTTGCGAGATAATCAATACCGCAGTGCACACTTAACTTCGGCATAATGTCGCGGGCTTGATATAAGACCGCGAAGGCCCAGATTCCGGACGAGCCCGTCATCGTGTCTGCTCCAGGCCAAATTCCTTGCCAGGGTGAAGCCGCGCTGGCACGAGACGGGCTGACATGACAGTGGCCGGCACCTTCGGCCGGCCTTTGCAGCGAGCCCCGATGTCCAACAGCACTATCCCCGCACTGTCGTTGGCCGACGATATCGTCCGCCCGTTTGCAACCCGGCTGGCCGGCGTCAGTGGGCGACTGGTGCGGCTTGGACCGCTCGTGCACACGATCTTGTCGCGCCACGACTATCCTGAGAGCGTCAGTGTCGCGCTTGGCGAAGCATTGGTATTGATCGCGCTGCTCGGGTCCGCCCTCAAATTCGACGGGCAATTGATTTTGCAGACCAAAACCGACGGGCCGCTGGGGTTGCTGGTGGCCGACTATGCGGCTCCGGGTAAGTTGCGAGGGTATGCGAGTGCTGACAAGGTGGCGGTCGCGGCGATAGCGGCTCAGAGCACAACGCCGGCTGCCACCCAGATACAATTGCTCGGCAAAGGCTACCTGGCGATGACCATCGATCCCGGTGGCGACATGGATCGCTACCAGGGCATCGTCGCGCTTGATAAGGTGTCGCTGGTCGATGCCGCGCACACATACTTCCGGCAATCGGAACAGTTGCCGACGTTGATCCGGCTGGCCGTTGCGCGCCACTTCGCGGACGGTGCGTGGCATTGGCGCGCTGGCGGCATGATGATCCAGCAAGTGGCGGTTGGCGGTGGCTTTGAGAGTGTGGTGTCCATAACCGACGAGGAGCGCGACGCGGCCCTCGAGGGCGACAACGACGAGGACTGGACTCGCATCAAGACGTTGGCCGCAACCGTCGAGGATCACGAATTGATCGATCCGCTATTGAGCCCGGAACGGCTGCTTTACCGGCTGTTCCATGAGGAAGGCGTAACCGTGCGTCCGCCGCAGGCGTTGGTTGCGGAGTGCCGCTGCTCACGCGACCGCCTGCTCGGCTTGCTGCGCGGGTTCGATACGCTGGCACTGGCCGATCTGCGCGATGCGGATGGCACGCTCAGCGCTACGTGCGAATTCTGCTCGACCGTCTATCGCTACGGCGCGGAAGACGGCGTGGGCTGAAAGGTGTGGTCACGGGCTGGGTGCAGCGGCTTTCTTGGTCGACAGATAGATCAGGCCGCCAGCGCCGACGGCGACCGCGGCCAGCGCCGTCGTGCTCGCAGTCTCGACCGCAGCGGTTCCCGTACCTGTCGCAATCGTGTTTTCCGGCCCCGAGACAGAGCGTCCGAAAGAGACATCGTCCGTGACGCGGCCATCGGTGTTGACGTGAGGCGACGAGGCGCAGCCGCCTTCACCGGCAACCGACACGATCGCACCGGGCGTGACCTCGGCTATGCATTGATCGCTGTATTTGATCATCGCCGACGCGCCTGTGCGCGCCATAATCCGAGTGCCGGGATTGACGACGATAGCACCTTGCACCGGCCTGAAGCCGTTGCCATCATCAACCATCACATCGCCGCGAATTTGCTCGAGTAGCGTGGCATTGGCAGGCCCCGCCAGCCACATCGCCACAGCCGTCAGGCAGGCAAGAGCGGTTTTCATGCGTGTGATTGGCAAGGCCATCGATCAGCAATCCTTGTGCGGCGGGCCGTTCGACTATGCCGCAGGCGCGTCAGCATCTCATTAATGCGACCATCACGCGCCGCATCAGCGTCGGAAGGCTGCAGCAGCGCCCAACGCCTTAATCCGCCTTCAGCGCGGCCATCAGATAGTTGACACCCGTGTCGTCAGCCAGTGCCCAGGTGTCGCGGAACGGATCGAACACGATTCCGCGCGGCTTGCGTGGCATCAGCTTCTCGCCTTCGAACGTCGCGGCGAGTTCATCAGGCGTCAAGAAACGGTTCCATTGGTGCGTGCCGACCGGCAGCCAGCGCAACACATACTCGGCCCCCACGATGGCCAGCGCATACGATTTGAGTGTGCGGTTGATGGTCGAGGCGATGAGCAGTCCGCCCGGCCGCATCAGCCCCGCGACGACTTTCACGAAAGCCGCCACATCTGGCAAATGCTCGACGACCTCCAGGCACAACACCACATCGAACGTTTCGCGCGCGTCCACCAGCGTCTCCGCTCGCGTCGCGCGATAATCGATCGCCAGCCCCTGGGTCGCCGCGTGGTTTCGGGCAGCCGCAATCGTATCCGGTGCAGGGTCGATGGCTGAAACCTTGGCTCCAAGCCGTGCCAGCGGTTCGGCGACCAGTCCGCCGCCGCAGCCGATATCGAGCACTGACAACCCGTCGAATGGGCGCAGCCGGGATGTTTCCACCGGCCGCAGTTCCTCGATGATCGTATCGCGGATGAACGCCAGCCGCGCCGGCCCGATCTGATGCAGGGGGCGGAAATTGCCGTGCGGATCCCACCACTGTTCAGCCAGGGCGTTGAAACGCGCGACTTCGGCGGCATCGAGTGTAGCAAACGGGGGGTGTTGGTCGGGCTGAGGCATCAGCAAAGCTACCAAAACTTGGACGCGTGCGCCATGTCCTCGTGCGCTGGTGTAAAGGTGTCCTGATATGGCTGGCGCGATCGGTGCGGTTAATATCCAGTGCGGGACTATTGCAGTCGGCTCAGGCTTTGCGCTAACCCCGGGCACCCGCCGACGCTGAGGGCGCGACTGTAAAAATGCCGGGCGGTCGTATCGTTCCTTGCCGTACCCAACCCGAATTCATGCATCCGGCCGAGAAAGCAATAGGCAATCGGGTCGCCGAGCGCGGCCGCCACGTGCCATACGGCGCGTGCCTTTCGGTAATCGGCTTTGCCGCTGTCGGCGGTCGCAAAGACCGAACCGAGCTGCGTCAACGCCCATGTCAGCGACGGATCGGCGACTGTTCCGGCAGTTGCGTACTTGAGCCAGTACGCGGCCTCCTGGCGGTGCATTGGCCAACCGTCCGAACCGCGCAAATGCCGATCGGCGAACGCCAGCGCGTCTTCACGCGTGATCCCGGCGGACGTGCGCCCCAGCGGCGATCGAGGTTCGGTCGCAAACACTTTGACGAGGTCGCGGGCCGAGGCGACATCGTCAGCATCGGGCGCATCCAGCTCCACGCGCGGCACCAGAGTGGCAAACGTCAGCATCGGTACCGCCTTGTCGATGCGAGATGGGCGTCCCGATACGGACGGGGTCGGCCACGATGCGGCGGTTTGCACCGTTACGGTTGCAAGGCATCCAACTGCAAAGGCCGCCAGCGGTTTGGTGACGAAAAAAACGCGGCTCACGCCATGTCGGCTGCCGTCGCGTGCGGAGTGGCTACGGTTGCGAGCCTTCCAACCAAGCCAGGACTTGGCGGAGCGTGCCCAGGTCGGGGCGAAGACCAGACACAAGACCGCAGCGATGCCCAGCAGGATTGTTTCAAGTTCGGCAGCAGAAAAGATTCGAATTGCGACCAGCAAGGCCGCTACCGCGATGAAGACTAACAGCGCGACGGGCAGCTGAAGCGGCGCGGTTGCAGCCACTCGGACTGGCACGAGCATGCCGATGCGCGGTGTGCTGGAGAAATTTTTCATGTCCGGCACGATCGCCTTTCCCGATCCATCAGATCGGCTCGCCACGAGCTTTGAAAATCAATCACGCAGACGAGCGCTGCCGTGACGGAATTGACGTTAGATCGCGCGATTCGGCCGTTTGCAGAAGCACCTTTTCTCAGACAGACACAATTGTTTTTGCGCACCGCAACGGGCAACCTAAGCCTGTGCCAGTAACCATTGGTCGATATGGGTTAACGCTCGCGCGCTCATGGCGCGCTTCTTGGCGAAGCCCCGCTCGCGGCCCTTGATGGGACGGCCGTCGGCGTCGATGGTGGGCGCGTCCATTTCCGGAAACAGGCCGAAATTGACGTTCATGGGCTGAAACGAGCGTGCGCCGCGCAGCGCCTCTTGCTCGCCGTCGGTTTCAGCTGACAGATGTCCGCCGGTGATGTGCACCAACAGCGCACCCAAAGCCGTCGTGGGTGGTGGCGGCGGAAGCTGTGTCCCGCGCGCCTCGGCCGCGGCGAACCGTCCCGCCAGCAGCCCGATGCCCGCGCTTTCGACATACCCCTCGCAGCCGGTGATCTGGCCGGCAAACCGCAGGCGTGTCTCAGCCTTCAATCGCAGTGTCCGGTCGAGCAGTTTCGGCGAGTTGAGATAGGTGTTGCGATGCAGCCCGCCGAGCCGTGCGAATTCTGCGGTCTCAAGGCCGGGGATCATGCGAAACACCCGCGTTTGTTCGCCATGTTTCAGCTTGGTCTGGAAGCCGACCATGTTCCACAGCGTGCCGAGCGCGTTGTCCTGACGCAATTGCACCACCGCGTAGGGCCACCGCCCGGTGCGCGGATCATCGAGCCCGACCGGCTTCATTGGCCCGAACCGGAGTGTCTCGCGGCCCCGCTCGGCCATCACTTCGACCGGCAGGCAGCCATCGAAATAGGGGGTGTTGGATTCCCACTCCTTGAACACGGTCTTGTCGCCGCCGAGCAGTGCATCGATGAACGCTTCGTACTCGGGCTTGGTCATCGGGCAATTGATATAATCCGCCGCCGTGCCGGCAGGCCCGATCTTGTCGTAGCGCGACTGTTTCCACGCGCACGTCATGTCGATGCTGTCATGATGAATGACCGGCGCGATCGCATCGAAAAATGCCAGCGATGTCTCGCCCGTCAGCGTGAGGATCGCGGCCGACAATGCGGGCGACGTCAGTGGCCCGGTGGCGATTATGACGCTCGCCCAGTCGGCAGGCGGCAACCCGGCGACCTCGCCCCGCTCGATCGTCACCAGCGGCTCGGCCTCGAGTGCGGCGGTGACCGCCTGCGAGAACAGATCCCGGTCGACCGCGAGC